>WJKD01000686.1 GCA_014729315.1 Promethearchaeota archaeon
AATATATGTTTTGCCCAGTCCAACGACATCGGCTAAAAACACGCCGCCGTATTCATCTAAAATTTTCTTCGCATTGATAACCGCCTGTTCCTGATATTTCAATTCCATAAATCCATGCGGAAAATTTTTATAAAAAAGCTGATCATCGATGCTCAAATCTTCTTTGAAATATTCGTACAGAAATTTTAAATATAATTCATACGGCGTAATCGTATCGTTTAGATAAGTTCGTTTATTGACGGTTTCAACACAATGATCCGAGACATCAACCGCCTCGTTCCAAAGTATTTCAAATTGTTCCAGCGCAAATTTAACATCGATGCTATTTTTTAACTGCACGTTAAATTCACGATTGGCGACAAAACCCGATTCACTGAAATTGCTCGAACCGGTAATCACATCACCAAAATCCCTGTCCTCCTCATGATATCGACTGATATAAACCTTTGCATGGATATTCCGGCTCGGATGTGCTTTTATTTCAATTTTGCCTTTTTTCAAATATTCGATGAATTTCAGAATACCATCTTCAACAATTTTATCATCTTCGGAATTCTCAACTTCTTTCACCAGCTCGTTGCCATATATTGTTTTGATATTTACATGCGTTTCAAAATCAAGCGATGTTTGCGACTTTGATTTTTCAATAATCTGAAATGCTTTCCGGTCCAGATTCAAGCCAACCAATATTCTGATTTTTTCAATTTTCTCAAAAGATTTATACAACTGAAAAAATCCACTGGTCCGGAAATAGCCGACTAAAACATCAAAATATCTAACATACTTCAAAGTATCGAGGAATCTGTCTAACAAGGTAGCATTTGGTTCATTGGTAAAAAAAGTGAGGTCTGTATCGTGTGACATTTAGAATTTGTACTCCATATTTTCAACGATATGAATTCAGGCAGATCAATAACAAATTTGCATTACAAGTAAATACACCAACAACTCAAATAATGCGAAAAAAACAATGAAAATTACTATCTATATCAAGGGCTGAAAATAATATGTCGTAAACACACGTCTGGAATGAAAAAATTCATGAAGATATAAAAATATAAAAATAAATTCAAATAATCAAATGTTTTTTTATAAAAAAACTGACATTTTTAAAAACACTTCGTGAATGTGCTTTATCAATGCATAAGCCTTTTTATGGAGTCCGAAAAGTCAGGATAGGATTAAACAGTGCAACAGAAATAATAATAGGGGAGAGGCGAATTTAAAGTGCAGGACGCATTGTTCTGAACAGCACACGGGATTACAAATTGCAGCGCCTCACATAATTTGGTGATAGAAAAATAGAACTTGACTTTTTACGTTTTTATTCATATATTTTCATTAGCCTGCCCTGCATGAAAGTCGGCTTCAAGCCGTCGAAGGGTATCCTTCTTAGTGCAACGGCGGGCTAATTTCATTTTGGGCTGTAAGTGGATTTTTAATTGTGTAGTAATTTTTCGAGCCTTCCCATTTTTCCGAATCATACAAGTCAACCACAAGAGAAATTTGGTCCTTTAAATTTTCATAAAAGCGAATTTCACCTCGCTCGAAAACCCGCTGGATCGACCAACAAAAATAATCTGCAATATTCAACAGTGGCTCAGTGCGTGGATTCTGAACATTAAAAACGACAACCGTATTAATTTTCTTTGCCGGATATTTTTTGTTAAACCTGCGTGTTGCTTTATCGAGCGCCGACTGCAGAGTTTTATGCCTCGTGCTACTTCCCCTCTCGGCAATGTTTAAAACGAGCTTGTCATTCATTTCCAGTTTATTTTTCAGAAGATGGGAGAGGATATCCGCATAGAATTCGGCATCTTTTGTATTATGTTTTTTAATGAATATGTCATTTATTTTTCTGGCGACAACGGCTTCAAAGCTGCAATCAATGGTTTTTATAAAATCATAGAACGTTTTTCGGACTTCCGGAAGATCGTCTTTAGCGTGAAAAAAATATCCGCCTTTCTCCACTTTTTTTAAAATGCTTGGAACACCCTTGTAATACGGATCAGTCTCAACCTTTTTCTGCAATTCAATAATTTGCTTTCTGATTTCTGTCAGCGATTGTCTGAATTTCACCATTCCGATAATGAATGATTTTGACACACCTTCATTTCCAACGATGCATTTTTTTCCTTTTCCGTAAAAAGTAGTATCTCCGGCTTCGTCCAAAAAACGATGTTTTGTTATATTCTCCACTGTAAAAGGCAATCCTGTTTTTATATTTATTCCAATTCGCAGCTAAAGATGACGAGACGGCTGGTAAAACATGTAATGAAGCAAATATAGGAAAAATAATAGAAATAATCAAATAATTTTTATAGCGATTATAATAAAAGCAAAAAGCCATGCCAAAATAAATTGGCAGGCTTTTAGTAAAAACCAAAAATGTGAAAACATCCACGGCTTCATACCAGTTCTTATTTAAAGCCAGCGCTAACGTAATTAAATAACAAGGTCTTGTCTCTATCCGTGTAATCTGGATTGCTTTTCCTTATCCCAACGGATAATGAACTTTGTGAACCGCCGAATGCGGACCCGCACGTTCGGTGGTGTAGGGAGGGCAGGAGAAAAACCTGCCCTTACCTGATTATGCCCAAATAAATACCTGAAGTAAATGTTAATTATGAGTTACATTATTTTAGAAACTAAATCAATCATCTTCTCCAATAAATTCATCGTAACCACACCTTTCACATATTGGTACTAAATCACCAGAATTAAAATAATAGTATTTTGAACATCGTGTACAATTATAGGTATCAGGATATTTTACTTTTTCACCTGAATAAACACAGTATGATTTTTTTATCCTGCTTCCTTGATTCTGATAAGAACTCGAATATGTGGTTGTTGGTTCATGTGATTCTGAAAGAATCATTTCTTCATTTACTTCGCTTCCTTTTCTGAGATTCCCAAACGATTTTAATATTTTGTAAATTCCATATCCAACTGTTACGATTATACCAGCAGAAATTAAATCATCTATAATATCATCTTTTGCCATTTAATCTCCAGATTAACAGTTTTTAACCAATTAGGCGCCTGTGCTTGACCAGAATGACGATAGAAAACATCTTTTGGTTTTTTTAATAGATAACTATTGATTAAATTCGTTAAGGCTCTTCACGCATTTGATTTCGTATATGATTGAGTAGAGTATAGGAGTTTTTATAATTGAGTCAATACACAGATCCATCATAGCTTTTTAATTCCAATGGATATGTTTTAACTAAATAAGTTAGATGTTACATGCTTATGTGGTAAGTTCAGTAGAAGTAATTTAAAAAGAAATTAACCAAATGTCAACAAAAATATTTAGGAATGCAAATAAATAAAAAGCCACATCAACATAAATCGATATGGCTTCATCTGCAAAACCGTCTTTCGGTTCAAAAACGGTACAGTTTTGGTATCGCTACAAAGGGATCTTTTTCTCCGTTTGGACTTTTCCTAATGCGAAATCTGCCAAAGGATCAAATTCCGTGTATTCACCAGTTCTGTATTCAGTATCTTTTGTCGCTTCTTTCAATTCGTTTTCATATTTCTCTCGCAAAGATAACAGGTCCTTGATAGATAATTCCTCGTAGTTCTTACTCGCCAGATCGCTGTTCATTTTATCCAGCTCTGCGGATAAAAATTCCATCCGCTTCTTTTGTATAATGCTTGTAAGCAAGTTAAGTTATAGTTTACTAAACTTAGAAGGAATACGCTTTTCATAACACGACTATAATCCATAAGTTATTTCTAATTTTATTCTATCAAAATCATCTTCTTGATTTCAATAAAATCGCCAGCAACGATTTTGTAAAAATATATTCCGCTTGAGACCTTTTTTCCAGCATTGTTTAAGCTATTCCATTTGACATTATGGTATCCTGCTGATTTTTCCTCCGATACTAGCGTTCGAATTAATTGCCCAATTGAATTTAGCACAACTAGCTGTACGTGTGCATTTTCCGGTAATTGATAATATATTGTTGTTACCGGATTAAAAGGATTCGGATAATTCTGTTCTAATACAAACTCGGAAGGATTGGGGTTTGATGGAGACTTAACATCGGTTATGATTTTAGTTGCGTCGCCATACGTAATCGGGTTGCCTTGGGAGTCATTAGCAGTTATGTCAGTGACATTGACTGCCAAACTGAAATTATCTGGAACGTTATTTTTTATCTTTATCGTGACATTGGCAATACATCCAGCTCCATTCGCTCCAGTGTCTCCAGCTTTTTTCGTTTGTCCCAAAGATGCAATACAATTATCCTCATCAATATCACCATATGATACTAAATCATCACCAAGAAACTCTCCTGGTTCAATTTTAAGTATATCGAGTAGTCCACAGTCATCAAAATTAACTTTGAATGAAATCCCAAATAAATCTGTTGATTGAGGCACATTCACTTTAATTAAATACTCTTGACCTTCGCGAACATCATCGGGAGCTTCTATTATCATGCTGTCGGAATTATAAAATGAGATGGATTCTGCTACACTTTTCAAACTCGTATGTGTTTTGTGCCAGTTAAAACCGAGCTGTAGTACATCTTTTTCATCAATAATGCCATCCCCATTACTATCTACATAGGTGGCTTCTACTGGCTCCCAAGGTAGGCAACAGCAAGGTTTCCACTCAAACGGAGCAGCCTTGCGGCATAGGCACTCTGGACCTGTTTTATGCCAATAGAATCCTATTGGAAGTACATCTTTTTCATCAACTATTCCATCGTTGTTGGTATCACCTGGATAACATGATAGACAACTACTAACAGTTATTTTGTATCTTAAAGTATCCAATTGAATTATTGTTCCCTGAGAATTTATAGCATAAACATCAAGCAATTCGAACCAAGTAGCTGTTCCATCCGTTGCATCACTTCTTATTTCAAATTCAGTTTTAGCAACGGTTCCGAAACCTGTTACGCCGCTCGTACCTGCCTTTCGAGAAATGCCTATGCTTGAAATGCCAGTCGTTTGATCATTTTCAAAATGGCTTACAGGATTATCTCCAACAAAGTCGCCTTCCGCAAAATTATGGAATATTAATAAATTTTCATCATATTTGAGTTTGAATGCAATTCCGAACAGATCAGTAACCGGTTGATCATTTGTCCCAACCTTCATTTCCAACCAGAACTTCTGATTCGGTGCAATTGTATCACTATCTGCTATTGGGAAGAAAGGAACTAAATTATTGCATTTAGCAGGGATATAATTTTTAGATTTTGTATCCGTAGCACCGTTATATGATGCGGTAATCTCTACAGTTCGGGAAGTTATTCCATCTCCATTTGGATTGCTTGGTGAATGTGTTATCTTGTACTGGTTTTTAAGAATGTGATCTGCAATTAGATTATAGATATAGGCTAGATCTGCCGAAGTAGGTGGGAAAAAGTAAAGACCACCAGTTTCATTCGCTATTCTTTCGAGTGCTGCTTCATCAACACCTTGTGCACCAAGTAAACCGATAGTAAAGATTGGTAATTGTGCCTTTTGAGCAGCATCAATACAAGCATCGATATTATCTGTGCTTTCATTATCCATACCATCTGTCAAAGTGACTATAGCTTTTCTTCCTGATTGGGTTTGGCATTGATTGACTGCTTCAATTATCGCGTCATAGTGGCGTGTTGAACCGCCAGCAATAATAGATTGAATCGCTGAAATTAACGCATTCTTATCTGTTGTAAATCCCTGATCAACAGAAACATCTGATGAAAAGCTTATTATTGCTCCTTTATCATAAGTACTCATTTTGTTGACAAAATCAGTGGCTGCTTGTTTGGCATCAACTAAAGGTTGCCCATCCATACTTCCGCTTTTATCAAGAATTATCCCAACTGAAATCGGTTGCTGGATAGCTTCGATATTTTCAACTCTAATTGGAATTTGTCTTTGTCCATCTTCTATTACTGAGAAATTATTCTGATTAAGTCCACTAATCGCATTGTTATTATTATCTGATACTATAACATAAGAATAGATTTCTAACGAATCACAAAAATTGGAGGCATCAATCTGTTGGTACGTAAGAGTCAGAGGAGGATTATACCATTTTTTAATTACATGTCCATCAAAATCAGCTGTGTACATGACAGTTCCTGCTATATTCCATGCCACACCTCTGGGGGAATAATAGGTACTTCCAGAAGGAATGCTGATACTAGTAGGATCGACGTTCCCCAAATTGCTACCCACATGATTTACAATCCTAAGATCATGTTTAGGATCTAAAGCATACCAACCGTCATAATCTGCCGGATCAACATTCCAATAAGAACCTACCCAAAGGAGGCTATCCTGATCCCAGTCTAAACATTGTCCCCAAATAGATTTCTGTAATGTATCAACAGCTGAATAAATACCAGCCGGTCCTTGATTACTATGAAAATGAATGATACCATTTCTTTCTTCACCTCCGTAAATCCGTCCCAGAAAGATATCTTTGCCGTCAGAGGTCACAACTATTGACCTTTGAAGTGTATTAATAGATGTAGCAACATAACCATAATGTGCAAAATTTTGGTCAAGAATATAAAATGGTTTGCCTTCTGGCACAACATGCGTTAAATAAATAAAACCATTTGCATCGCAAGCAGCTTCTGTTAAAGATGTTCCAGGAGAAGGAATTATTTTATTTATAGCTTCATATGTTTGGTAATTGATTCGCCACAATTCATCAAAGGCAGAGAATAGCACGTTTCCATTATTATCTAAACTTAATCCTCTACAAAATTTATAAATCGTTTCTGTTATACCATTATAGGTTAGGGTTCGGATTTTGTGGTGAAGAACTCCATTTTCATTATATATCCAGATAGGGCTGATAGAATCTCCATTTACAATCTCGCTATAGCCATGAAATCCTATCCAAATTTTTCCATCAGGTGTGGTTACGATCCCATGTGGCAATGCCCAAAGTTTATCTGAAGTGTCAAGAAAATCCTGTACATATGACCAGTCTTGAGAAAAAGCAGAATGTAAGAAAGCAAATGACAAAATTAAAAAAATTACTGTTTTTTTCATCTTTCTATCTCCTTATATTTTTTCAATGTGGGATCCTGTATTAATGGTATCTTTTAATGATAGATCAAGCAACATTTTGGATGTCATCGTTATCACCGGGCGAATGATGCGTAACTGAATTCACGTCTTATACATCGTATTCTCTGTACGCTGCGCGCTAATGAACAAGTTCCCTGATGATGATAGATCATAAATTTGCAAAGAACAATATAAGAATGTTTAGCGAAAGATCACTGCAAAGGTACAAGGTTTTTTGTGAAGGTCGTTTTTTGCAAAGCATAGAGCTAACGAATAGAAACGTCCGCGCAACGCCAATTCTACGACGGAATTAGTACACAACAACTAAGCTCAGAGATCCGACAGAAAAATTAGCAGCTGTTGAAAATATCTTCAAAAGTTTAAATTCTTTATACTAATTTTATAAAGAAATACTGTTATTGAAATTTTTTAGCCGATTTATATAAAAGAACAAAAAGACTGTCTTATTAGCCTTGCTCTAATATAGATTTCAATATTAATGCTTTTCAAGAGTAGATTCCGATTCGGGTAGATCAATTTTAGAAAAATTTTAGAAATACTATTGCATAAATCTTCATAGTATTAACCTCAATGGATCTATTGTAGTGAATGCGTGAGATGTAACATGCTTATGTGGTAAGTTCAGTAGAAGTAATTTAAAAAGAAATTAGCAAAATGTCAACAAAAATATTAATGAGCGCAAATATTTTTTTAATGTCATGAAAACAAAAAGCCACATCAATATAAATCGATATGGCTTTATCTGCAAAACCGTCTTTCGGTTCAAAAACGGTACAGTTTTGGTATCTTTATAACGGTATCTTTTTTTCCTTTTGCATTTTTCCGAAGTCTAAATCTTCCAAAGGATCAAATTCCGTGTATTCACCAGTTCTGTATTCAGTATCTTTTGTCGCTTCTTTCAATTCGTTTTCATATTTCTCTCGCAAGGATAACAGGTCCTTGATAGATAATTCCTCGTAGTTCTTACTCGCCAGTGCGCTGTTCATTTTATCCAGCTCGGCGGATAAAAATTCAATCCGCTTCTTTTTGGTCAATTTGTACTGATCCAAAATATTCTGAGTCTGGAAATATTCTCTATTATCGATTTCTTTCTGCAGCTCTTTGGTCCAGTTGATAATTGTGGTCTTGGATTTCCCCAATTCTTTTGCACAATTCTCATAAGAAGTACCGGCAGCCCGCAGCTCAATAAGTCGTTCTTTCAGATCCGCATCTTTCATAAC
>WJKD01000687.1 GCA_014729315.1 Promethearchaeota archaeon
ATCTTGTTTTATACCGATTTTTCCCTTTATTTCTTTTCCTCCAGGTCCTGTAGTCGTAGACGCATAGGGCGGTGTTGATCCAGATTCTTGTATACCAGTATTCATGAAGGCTTCATTATCATAATTTACGTATAGAAAGTAATTATGGGTATCACGTTTGAGTAAATCTTCAATCTTTATTAATTTAGATTTTTTTCTTTCGGTCATTTAGGCACCTCCATTGGATCTGGACTCCACATTTTATCACTTTTTTCCCTCACGCCAATAAATTGATATAATTGATCGGGAATTCCAGTTAGTTTTTCCATTTTTTTCTTTATGAGATTGAATTCATCCCTTGTTACATCTCTTCCACCATAACCAGCGATAAAATCTTTAATGGGAATTCCAAGTGGGTAAATAGCAGGGATAACACTTGCTCCTAATTGAGCGATTGGTGCACCAGGGGCGTCGAATTTCTCCAATACCGCAATTTTCTCGATTCCAAAATCTTCGATTAATTTTCTCAATTCAAGTAATGGAAATGGTCTATAGATTTTCAGTTTTATTAATCCCACATCAGGATTCTTCTTTTGCCAAGAAATTATATTACCACAGACTGAACCCATTGTAATTATAGCAGTTTTTGCTCCCTCACATTTATAGGTTTCAATTTGTTCGTATTTTCTTCCTGTTTCTTTTTCAAACTCTTTAAAAGCCTCATCAATTTTGGGTGGTACTTTTTTCTTATCTAAGTCGATAGCTAATCGTTGCTCCATTAGCTGCTCCGGTGTGACCAGAGAACCCCATAGGCCGGGTTTTTCGGGTGTTATAGTATGCCTATCTAATTGAGGAGTCAACTTTCTTACTTGTTCATCAGCCAATGCCATAAATTTATGCACCGCGTGAGAGATGATGAACCCATCGTGGACAAACATCGTTGGAAATAGCGTTTTTTCGGCAATCATTAGAGAGATTATTGCATTATCATAGGTTTCTTGGACATTCTCTGCGACGATTACATTCCAGCCAATATCAGCCAGGGTAAATTCCCACGCATTCCAGATGCTTAAATTTGGCGCATTAAATGCTCTTGCCGATATTAACATAGTTAAGGGAACACGCCAACCAACAGCCATTGGTAATGCTTCCATCATTAACATATAGCCTTGAGAAGCAGTTGCAGTAAAAGTTCTGGCCCCTGAGGCGCAAGCACCTGTGCTAAATGACATCGCAGCTAGCTCAGACTCGACATTTACAAATGCCGTTTTAAGCCGTCCGTGGTAAACCACATCCGATAAACCTTCAACAGACTGGGTTTGTGGGGTTATTGGGAAGGCACAAACAATATCTGGATCTGTTTGGGTTACACCTCCGGCTACTGCATAATTTCCAGTCATAGCCAATTCTTTTGGTTCTTTTATTTCTTTAAAAAATGGTTCCATAGGTTCTATACTACTCATTTAATACTCAGCCTCCGCTTTTAATGCTGCTGATCGAGCTTTTACGCCGTCTTTTCCAGGACAGACTTCTACACATAATCGACAGCCCTTACAATGTTTCATATCGGTCCCAACTACGTGCCACTCACCATTATCTTGTTTTTCTCGTTTAATTGCCATATCGGGGCACGCAAAAAAGCACCTCTGACATTGAATACAATGATCGGGATCGAAAAATATTTCATAAGATCCCCATGAACCAGTATTCACTTGTTCAGAGGCACCAGGTGTATACCAAACAGCACCGATTTCGTAATCTTTTGCTCCTTGGTAATTCAGTTCGAGATGGTTCCATTCAGGTTTTTCTGCTTTTTTGGAATCATAGGTAATATCAACTTCATAAATTTTCACTTGATCATATACCGTTTTTACTAAATCGACGTTCTTTTTAACTAAAGAGCCCTTAAATTGAAATTCTATCGCTTTTTCAAGGTCATCGAGAGAAAACAAACCAGATACCTTAGATAATGCACCTAAAATTGCAGTATTTGTTATGGGACGTCCTAATTTTTCTATCGCAAGGCTTGTTGCATCTATTAACGCGTAATTTACGTCATCCCGACTTGTAAAGTCTCTAATTGTATCAACATCTTTAACAGTATTTATGATTATCCAGCCTCCAGGTGGAAGACCGTTTGTGACACAGATATCCTCGACGATTGTATCATCTAAAATGCAGACATATCTGGGCGTGTATACTTGTTCATTTGATCGTATTGCTGCGGGATCTTGTGAAACTTTGACGAATGCTTCTGTTGGGGACCCCATCCTTTCAGCACCGAATTTTGGAAAGCATTTTGCAGGTCCATTATAGGCATAAACCACCAATTGAGCCGCAGTTACGCCACCTTGTCCTCCACGTGCATGAAATCGGACAGACGTTAAATCTTCTTTACTATTATTACTCAATTGCATCACTTTTTTAAAATTATTTATATTTGCTTTTTTACTTTATTATTATTATCAATGGTTATTCCAAGTGCTTTTTAAACTTAAAACACACCACTAATTATCTTTCTCAATTATTTTATTTTTCAGATTTAAAAATAATATTGTTTTTAGTGATATTGCTAGTTATGTTATAAAATATTTTAGAAGATTTTACTAATTTTTATATTCTTTTAAGATTTAATTTGAAAAAAACGAGGAAAATAGTAAAATTTTTTAGAATAATTATTTTTAAATATGTA
>WJKD01000688.1 GCA_014729315.1 Promethearchaeota archaeon
ATAAATAATAGAAATCCAGAAGCATTGGATGATTATTTGAATATCTATTATTCTGTATTATCGTCCTTTATAGAAGAGATGAAAGTATTTCAACTATTGAATAATACTCATAGTCTTTTTAATAATTGGAAGCCGTATGAGAAAATAGTAAGTGATTTATATCATATCATCGACGAATCAATGCGAACAGATATGCAAGAAATTTTAACTGAAGTTGGATATTTCCCTTTAAGAATTATTTCGCGTTCTTTTCAATCAAATGTTTTATTTACGTTCTCGAGATTATTATATTTTTATCCTTATATATATTCTAACTTGAGCCATAAAGAGGAGCATACTCAAACGAAGTACATAAAAGATAGATGCGTTAGATGGTTAAAAGAATTTGTGCAATTCAAGTTGCAAAAAGAATATGAAGAATCTGATAGTGATTCTCGAATTATCGAACTAAATAAATATACATTAGAAATATATTTAGTTTTTCAAACATATCTTATCATGTCAATCGAGAATAAGGATTTTATGTTTTTTGAAAATGCATTTAATGTATTTATTAACTTTTTTGAATTTTTGGATCGTGATTATCACTATTATGATGATAAAATATTTGAACTTAAGCTGAAATTTAAAGAAGCTATTGAGAAAAATAATGATGTTACTGATATTCGGCTTGAATTGAGTAAAATTACAATAATGAAAAATCTTGTTAGTAAAAAGCATGAATATAAAAGAGCGATTGCATATGCAATTAATTCGTGGATGCTTTTTTTATATCAGATTAATAAAAATCATCCAAAACGCCTTCAAAAAGAACAGTTAATTAAGTTTTATTTTATTTCGAATTGGGCAAGTGAAAATATTGTTGAGTTAACAAATTTATACTCCATTGTTATATCTAAGAATTATAATCAAATAGCTAATAGGAGGAGTTTTGAATTGGATGAACCTCCTGAGGATAAAGTTTATTCTCCACTATCAACTGATAGTTGGCTACCGTGGTATTACTGTATCAAAGGAATTTCTATTGGTAACTTTCCTGAAAAATTTGATAAAATCCAAGATTCGGAGTCATTTTCTGAATTTAGATATGAAAGAATTGAGCATATATGCAATCAAATAAATGAAAATATTGAGCAATGGTATGATATAATAGATGTAAAAAAAGCTAACAGGATGAGGAACGACAAAATTAGTTCAAACGATTTAAATGAAGATGATATAAAAAATCGGATAGAACAATTCCTATCGTTTAATAAAAAATTATTAGATAGACATGAACGACACAAAGAAAACAGACTTATCGAAAAAGAATTGAGTAATGAAAAAATTACAGCCTTTAAAAAAAATTTTTATAAAGCATGGGATAGCAATTGTATTGGGCATTATATCATGTCCAACTATTCAAATTATGATGAGATTCATTTTAATGGTCAGGAATTAAAAAGCGAATGGTTTGGCTTTAATCAATTGGATATAAAAGGGGCTTTCGTTGATAGTGATGAATCGTATAGTGGGTGGGGTCAGTCATATGGAAAAGCAATCAGCAATTATGAAAATGTGAGAATATTCAGTGAATTATTCAAATATGCATCAACATATAAAGACATAAATACTAATTTTAAAAATCCTCCTATCCTTGAAAGTATTCTTGAATTGATAGATTTCTTTAGAAAAAAAAATGACTTTGCACCCAATATTGTATTTATTCCTTATGAATGGTCCTATCGTAAGGAATTGTCTCAGTCTCAATTATTTATTCCTAATTGGAAAATTTTTCCAAAGCCAAAATTTCGCGATCAGATAGGATTGTTGAATAAATTGCCAGTATTTATCAGTTATGAATACGAAAATCTAATCGGTGTTTTTAATCTTAAAAAATACTGTCAAATGAAACAATTTATAAGCGATGAATTTTTTAATAAAAGATTTGATCTTTTTATTAAATGCGTCACAAAAGAGATGGCAATTGACCTCATAAAAAAAAATGTAGAGTTTAAGAAAGACAAGGATATGAATTTATTATCAGATGAAGATGCGATAAGAAATTTACTTCAAAAAGTTCATATCAAGATTATTGAAAATTTTGAATTAAATATTCTTAATAAAGAAGCAGGTGTAATAAGCTATATCAAAAATATTACGGAAAATTAATTTGTAATATTATGTTTTTATTATTATAAATTTTAAGGTATTGTCATGGCAGGAAACAAAAATAGAATAGATTTAGCCACAATAAAAGATGAATGTTTGACAATACTTAAGCCGTTCAAAAGAACCAATTGAAGCATTCTATGGAAGCATTCCGCAATGAACAAACGTAATTTATTTGCTGCATTATCATCTGCACTCTCAGAGACAAAACAGCACGATCAGGGGAAACTGACGCTTAAAAGCCACAAAGTAGCGATTCCAAAAGTGCTGTCAATTTCACCGGACGAAATCAGAGAGATCAGAAAACAGTACAAAATGTCCAGGCAGGAATTTGCCAGATACTTACACACTTCAAGCCGAACGCTTGAGAATTGGGAGCAGGGCAGAAGCACGCCGAATGAACAAGAGATCACATTATTGCATCTTCTGAAAAAGCATCCGGAAACGCTATCTCATATTGCCGACCTTTCTCATTGAGAAACCAGCACAATAAATTACTGCACATCTATAAATATCATATAATACTGAGCACACTACCGGAATCAACATCAGCTTGAAAAACGTCTATACTGTCAACCCGCTGATGGCAGCCTGTGCCAGCAGTACCTGAATTTTACAATATGTA
>WJKD01000689.1 GCA_014729315.1 Promethearchaeota archaeon
AAATTATTGGGAGAAGATCGAAGAATTACGCCAAACAATTGAGAATAAAAACGAAGAATTAGAGATTATTATGGATAAGTCTCGTGCTCTCGATAATATAATGAGAATTATTAATTCAATTGAAGAATTAAAAAAAGAGAACGAAGATGCTGAAAAAAATATCAAAGAAAATCAAGATAAAATTAAAAACCTTAACCTTGAGGAAGAGAAAATACAAATACAAGTTGATAAAGTTCAAGATATAATTAACGATTTACGAGAGCAAAAATCTGAGGAATTGGAAGAGCAAAAGAAAACACAAAAAAAGCTGAACGATCTTAATAAAAATTTCCAAGAAACTCAAAGTAAACTAAATGAATTATTAAAAAATAAGGAAAGACAACAGCAAATAATCTCAATGGGGGAAGAAATAAAGAATCTCCAACATGAAACGGAGAAAATAACTAACGAAATTTCAACAATAGAAGAGAAATTAAATAACGAAGAGATAAACAAAGAAAAAAAGCAATCAGAATTAGAAGAAATAAATAAGGAGAAGGAAGATTCTTGGTCAAAACAGAAAGAATACCAAAATGTAATCGCAGAGCTGAAATCGGATCTTTCTTTAGAGGTCTCGAAAAAAAATAGTTACGAGTCAAAAAAATTAATCTGTAGTGATCAGATTGAGACATTATACGAACGTTCTAAAGATTTTGGAAAATTACCACCAGTTACAGACGAATTATCAGAAGAAGGATTACGGTCTGATATTGCTACGGCGACAAAGAAAAGAACCTCTCTCGAACCCGTAAATTTAAAGGCTATTGAACAGTACGACACTGTAAAAGAAAGATTTGACGAAATTGATATGAGAAGACAGACGATTCAGAGGGAACGAAAAGCGATCTTAGATGCTATCGATAGAATAGAACTAGAGAAAACGAGAACATTTATGAAGGCATATCACGAAATTAATCGGGAGTTTTCTTCCATTTTTCAAAAACTCAGTCCTGGGGGATCAGCTAAAATGATATTAGAAAGACCGGATAAGCCTTTTGAGGGAGGTATTAACATTGAAGCCAGACCTCGTGGGAAGAAGATTTCAAGCTTAGAGATACTGAGCGGGGGAGAAAAGACGCTTGTTGCGCTCTCTTTTATTTTTGCTGTTCAAGAGTTTTATCCTGCTCCTTTTTATGTAATGGATGAAATTGATGCGGCTCTTGACTCCATTAATTGCGCCCGGCTAGGCACTGAAATAAAAGCCTTCTCTAATCAGGCTCAAATTATTGTAATAAGCCATCGCGAAGAAACTATTGTACACGCCAATCGAATCTATGGTGTATCCATGCAACGGAGTGGAATTACTGACATTTTTAGCGTTGATCTTGAGGAAGAGGCTAAAAAATTATTGGAATTCGAAAATATGAATGTAGAAACTAATTAAAATCAATAATCTTTTTTGGAATTAAATCAACTTTTTCATATTTCCTTTTTGCATACTGGACACAAGATTTCTATTTTTTCATAGTCTTTTTTTAACCAATATGGAGATTTCTTAAATTCGTGTCCTTTCGAACAACGATACCATATTGCAGTTCTTGCGTTTTTATAGTCACTTATTAAGGTGCACCCGAATCTTTCTCCGATTTTCCGAAAGATTACACTAGTATCTTTTTTATTACCTGAACACACCGAGCACCAATTACCACTATATATTGAATCTGGAGTGGTTGTCCATTCGTGTCCCCTTTCACAAAGTATTGTTACTTTCGTCTTTGCATTAAAGTATTGCGTTAGTAACACACCTCCTTTATTTTCAATATATTCTCTAAATTTTTTAGCGTATACAATTTTCATATATTATAAATTTTTGATAATCAAAACGCGGAATATTTTTTAGAATATCACCAGTTTTCTTTTGGTATTCTTTAATAATGAAATCTTGCATCTCATCATATGCTACAATTTCAACATCGGGAATTTGAAGTAAAATTATCCCTTTTTGTTCGCATAATCCCAATTTAAACTTATCTTCTTGTTTTATCTTGTTGATTTCTTCATCTTTCATTCCAAAAGCTTTTTCTCTATGCTGTCTTCCTTGATATTCGAATGCAATTTGTAATGCTTTGCTATATCCATCGAGTTCCATTTGTCTTCCATTTTCGTTAACTAACCAAGTGGGATAACTTTTTGGAAATGGTTTATTAAATATTCTTTCGAAGTATCTTCGGCATATTGTTTCACCCACATATATATGACATTCAGGACACCATGTTCCTTGAAATACTAAACTACTATATGAAGGATAAAAATGGTGTCTTTCAGAACACTCGATATGTAATTTAGATTTAGCGTTTTCTATCTCTTTAGTGTGACATTTCCCCCCTTTCTTGGTTACAATTTTGATTACTGTCTCAATTTTAACATTTTTTTGAGTTCGTACATAGTTTTGATATTCTTTTTCCGAAAATATCTTTTTTAATTGATTACGGGCGCAAACGCCACTTATTAAAAGCCATTCTTGGAGATCGAATGCATTATATTCATTTTTGTTTTTCTTGAATTTTTCATAAATTAGGTTTTTTAAAACATCATTTTGCCTAATTTTTTCAATTAGAATGATATAATCTTCAAGAACTTTCATTTTTGTTTTGAAGCCAACGGATTTATCATTAGCTTGAAAATTATTGAGTTCGTTTACTTTTTCTTTTAAATAATTTATGAATTTTTTTGTATGTTTAAGATTTTTAATCAAATTTCGAGATTTATT
>WJKD01000690.1 GCA_014729315.1 Promethearchaeota archaeon
AAAAAAGTTTTAAAAATTTGTAGAAAGCCCCTTTAAACAAGGTTTGAAAAAAATTAACAATAAATATAAAATATTATAAGAATTGGAATAATGACTTTTAAGAATCCTAAATAAAATGAAGAAATATCAAAAACTCACGCTTATTTTATCCTTGTTTATTATCCAGTTGGCACTTTCAAATCATTTTTATAACAATAATTTTTATTCAGAAAAAGAATCAATCAACGAAATAGATTATGCGGGACTAAACAGTAATGGACTTAATAATAAGAAAAATTGGACAATTTTAATTTATATGGATGCCGATAATAATTTAGAGAGTTATGCGATTCAGGATTTCCTTGAACTCTCTTACATTGGATCTAATGAAAATTTTAGTATATTGGTTCAGTTTGATCGAATAGCAAGTTATAGCGAAAAATACGATAATTGGACCACAACTAAACGATTTTACGTTTCTCAAGGGATGACTCCGAACTCTGAAAATGCATTGATGGATTTAGGAGAGCTTAATATGGGAGATCCCCAAACGCTTTCAGATTTTATCTCGTGGGGTGTAAATCTATATCCTGCGGAACATTATGCGTTGATATTGTGGGATCACGGCAATGGCTGGAAATCTTTATGTTCAGATACGACCAATGACGATTATTTATCCATAGATGAATTGGGTCTAGCTTTACAAGACCCGGGTCATCACTTTGATCTAATTGGGTTTGACGCATGTCAAATGGCAATGATGAGCGTTACAGTTCAAATAAAAAATTGGGCAGATTATTGCGTTGCGTCAGAAAACACAGAACCTGGTAACGGATGGCCATACCACACGATCTTTCAAGATTTAAAGAATAATCCAGCAATGCGTCCTGATTTATTTGGAGAGGTAATCGTGGATAGATACATCGAGGAAGAAAGTAGCGATACGATTTACTATCCTTCTGCAACTTTGTCAGTCATCAATTTAACTAATTGTTTTTCTTTAATTTCAGCATTAAATGACTTTTCTAATCTGTTAATTCAAGAATTTAATAACATATTCGATCAGATTCATTTAGCTCGTTTACAATGTGAAGACATTTATACCTCTGGGCAATATGCCGATTTATTATTTTTTGCAGAACAAATCCGCAACAATGTTTTAATCCCCGAGTTGCAAAATGCTGCAAATAATGTAATAGATAATGTATCTTCATTAATTTTAAAAAACGGAGTTCTTGATCCAAAATCAAAATTAAATGGTCTTGGAATCTATTTTCCCGTAGTGAATTATAACTCGGATTATAATAATATCTTGTTGTCTGAATTAACGGAGTGGGACAGTTTTATTGGAACTTATTATTATGCTCAAGAAGGGGGGATTGACGATAACTGCGAAGAAAACGACTCCTATTCAAACGCAAAGAATATAGCACTAAACGAAGGAGAGTGGTTAAGTTCAATTTATGGTGCTTTATATCTCCGTGATAATGATTGGTACAGAATCTTTGTAAGTAGTGGCGAAGAGAATCTGACCTTAAAATTAAACTATTCTCATCCAATAGAACCAATATATGTTGATGTTTATAGTAATAATAATGACTTTATTATATCCAGCGGTTCTACCACCAAAAGCGTGAATTTAACAGTATTATTAATTAGTGGATATTACCTCATCAGAGTTCATGGGAATTATGGTGGAAATACTTACGATTTATGGTGGAACGATGAAATTCCCGACGCAGACGATAATTACGAAGAGAACGACATTAGGGAAAATGCTTACTATTTAGAACGAGTCAGTTATGAAAAATCGTTATCTTCAATAGATGGAATAGGAATACAATCAGATGATGATTGGTTCCATCTAAATTTTTCAGCTAGGTCCAAATCAAGAAGATTCGAACTTGAAATAATATTTAACCATGAAAGAGGGAATATCGATCTCGATTTATATAATTCTTCTGGTACTCTAATTTATCAAAGTAACTCCACAAACGACAATGAATATATCAAATTTTCGCTTTTTGACGATAATCACTACTATATCAGAATTTATGGAGATAATTCAAGTAATACTTACGATATCTTGCATAATTTTGAAGAGGACGATATATTCGAGAATAACAACGAATATACCAACGCATATAATCTAACCAAATATAAATCTAACTGGTTTTCTTATTACGATGCATTATTAACTCAATATCGATATGTAGATGAGACTTGGGGATATCAATGGGACAACGATTGGTACGAGATTTATGTAGAACCCGATAAAAATCGCTTAATCGTGGATTTATCTATTGAATACTCAGATTATCGATTTCTTACAGTTAGGGTTTGTAATCTTACGAATAATGAAATAAATATGATTGCTATCCATTCGGGGATGAGTACAGCACAAATTGATTGCGAACTTGAAACGCCTGGAACATATTATATTTTAGTTGATGGAGGTGATCGCGGGGCGAGATACGATCTAAGATGGGGTGGTTATACACCTAATGACGACCGATATGAAGAGAACGATAATCAAATCAATGCATACAACATTTCTACTTACGAACAAAAATGGATAAGTGAAATCGGCGATTATGGAGTGCTTTCCGATGACGATTGGTATGAAATATATGTAGGGGAAGGAGAGGAATTTTTGAATGCTAAGTTGTTTTACATGATGAATGGTATATCGTCCAATATTTATATTACTGTGTACAACGAAAACCTTGAATTAATTACCACAGAATCTACAAATTGGGATATGGAACAAAGAACATGGTTTTATTATCTTATCGAGCAAAACCTGAGTTCCTACGGATACGGAAAGTACTATCTGAAAATTAATGGAACTAATAATAATTATGTTTACGATTTGTGGTGGGATTGTGTTCCAATTAATGACGATAACTACGAAGAAAATGACGAAAAAAGTCAATCGTACGATCTTTCTGGACACGAATCAAAATGGATAAGTGATATTAACGGTTTAGCAACATCTTTTTCGGAGGATGCCGATTGGTACAAAATTCGAGTTGACTATGGAGAAGAGATATTACAAATAAATGTCTCTTATTCTTGCTACTATAGTCCTGTGCGATTTTATATATACGATAAGAATATGATCGAAATTAAAGAATCGATATTTATGGGCTATAATAGTCAAACAAAAATCAAGATTCTTGTTCCACCCGGCATATATTTTATTAAAATTGAAGGATATTCTGAGGGAGTAGAATACGATCTATGGTGGGATGATCAAAATTTACTTACCGATGATATTTATGAAGAGAACGATGATGTTGATTCAGCTTATTATCTAGAGTCATATAGATTTCCTTCAGGAGATAATAGATATGGTATACAGAATGATGACGATTGGTACGTGTTAAATTTTAGTTCCTACCAAGAATCCATTTTTCTTACCGACTTTCAACTGGTGTTTAATAATACATTCGGAAATGTCAGTATAGAAGTATATAACTCTTCACTTGAATTAATTGGATTCAACTATTCTAGCTCAGGAAATAAAACTATTAAGGATCTTTATCTTCAAGACAAATGTTACATCAAAATCTCCGGAGATAATTCTTCCTCTATATACGATCTTATAATCGATTATAAACACGAAGATGATAAATATGAGCATAACGATGTTTGTTTATCGGCATTTAATATCTCAGATCTCGAAGATATCTCTGAAACTCCTTCAAAATACATAAAGTGCTTTCAATGCGATAATGATTGGTTTAAATTTAATGTTAGTCTTGATAAAAGATATTTAAACTTAGGTGTTTTTTATTCCTCTTATAATGAACCCATCGATCTCTATATTTTTAATGAAAATCTAAATTTGGTTACAAATCTGACTATAAAAAAATCATTTCAAGATTTTTATATCTCCCTTCCCTCAGCGGGGCTTTATTATTTAAATTTTAATGGTTCTAATATGGGCGACTATTATAAATTTTACTGGCGAACTCTGTTAAATCCTGTTGATGATAGCTATGAAGAAAATGATGATTGGAATTTTGCATTTAATTTAACATCATATCGAAGAACGTGGTTAAGTTCAGTAAACGGTTTAGGAGTATTTTTAGATAATGATTGGTATGAAGTATCTGTTGAATCGGAAGAACAACTTCTCAATATTAAGCTCACATATCTCTTTACAAGGGGAGAACTAAATTTAGCAGTATTTAATTCGACTGACCATCTTATTATCAAGAACGAATCTCCAGGTAATAAAAATATTACCGCAATACTCTCAAAAGGCACATATTATATCAATATATATGGGATATCTAATGGGCTTAGATATGATATCTGGTGGGATGATGTTGTCAATGATAGTCCAATCTTAGCAAATATCACTCCTAACGATGGAGCTTATTGCATAACTGATTATATAATTTTGAATATTAAGTTGATAGATCCAGACAATGACTTTTTAAATCTGTTTATTTACAATGGAATGGATAATCGGTTATTAAACTCATATTATAACGTACAATCAAACTCTTTTATATCATATAATTGGACAAATCTCGAGACAGAAAAAACGTATCATTGGTATATTATTGTCAATGATGGAATTTCTCTTACTAAATCAGATATTAAATCATTTACAACAAGAAATCCTGTAGAAAATGATAATAGCGGTGATGGTGATGATGACAAGAAGGAGAATGAAAGTTTAGGGACGGCAAATTTATTTATTTTGCCTACTCTTGTTTTGTTAGCAATTATAATTTCAGTAGGTGGGTTTCTTTCTTCATATGTTATTGTTAAAAAAAGAAAAATGAATAATAGAATGAATCAAGAAAAATTTTCTAAGATAAAAGGAAATAAGGGATTTAAAAGAAAGCTTAGTAAAATTGATTCAAAGTTAAAAAATAAAAAATATCATTCGTCAAACGCTCCAAAAGTAGATTTGACTGAAATTGAAAACCAAGAATTAGAAAGTAAAGAACAAGGATTAGGTAATGCAAGAACGGAAGAATTAAGTTCTAAGATAAAAAGAAATAAGGAATTAAAAAAAAATCCTCGCAAAAATGATTTAAAGTTAAAAAATAAAAAATATCATTCGTTAAGTGCTCCAATAGAAGATTTGTCTGAAGTTGAAAACCAAGAATTAGAAAAAACGGAAGAAGAATTAGAAATCGAGAAAAAAAAGATTATATGCGTTGTACATAGGGGTATTATTACGGGAAGTATTTATGTTTGTCCTTATTGCGGTACATTTTATTGTTCAAAATGCGCCAAAACCCTAAAAGAGAAAGAAGAAAGATGTTGGAGTTGTGATAGACAGTTTGAAATATGAGAAACTTATTTCTTCTATTTTGGATTGAATTATAATAGAATAATAATTAACTGTTGTTTAATTTTTTTTTAAAAATAGATAGTTAGAGGTTAGGTATACTATTAAATTGATAAAAATATCAATTATCTTTTTCTAAAATACTTCCAGATAGTGTTAACTCATTAATTACTATACCATTAAGCTTGGTCATTAGTATCATTTGTTATTGATAAATCTTTTTTTGTGATTTTTATCACACTGATTTTAATCTATTAATGACAAATTTATGCATGTTTAATATCCAAAATATCAGATTTAAATATCTACTTATCCAAATGGGAGTAGAATAAAAATTGGTCTCTTTTAACCTTATATTCAATCTAAATAAAAATTAAATAATACAATAAAAAAAATTTAAACAAATTAAAAAGAGAGATTATGATGAGTAAAAGTACCACTGAAACATCACCGAATAAATCGGTTTCACCCAAAAAACAAAGTACAAATCCAGTAATATCCTTGCTTACGAATAGGTTAGTATTCTTTCTTCATCTTTTCGCCTATCTCGCAGTTTCGGGTTTAAATACGCTAATCTGGGCGATAGCATCACCTCGGTCAATTTTCTGGCCGTTTTATCAGATGTTTGGATGGGGTTTCGCCGTTGGATTACATGTTATTACTTATCTTATGTTTAATGATTACACAGAGTACTTAACAAAAGTGAGGAAATCATCAACATTTAACATCTTGTTTATATACCACGCATTCTTATACATTTCTATAAATGTGTTTCTTTTGATCATAGATTTACTCTATACCAGAGCTTTATTCTTTTATTATCCATTGATTTTCTGGGGAATAGCCGTCGGATTTCACGCAACCGGATTCTTTTTATATCCTGCCACCTTGGAAAGGGAGTTAAAGGGATTGAAAAAAACCTATCTGGATTATAGTGATAAAAAACTCACTTCGATGGCAAATTCTAAGATTGCAAACTTTTGGATATTGCTAATGCATGTTTCTTATTATATTGTGGCAAATATTTGGATGTACGCAGTATTTTTTTTGACTCCAATAGGCGATACATATACACCCGTCGAAACAACAATTGTTTGGGGACTCCTCGTAGGTGTCCACACTTTCAGCTATTTATTATATTATTATGTTGAAAACATAACTCGAATAGTTAAAGGCTTTCTAATACACCTTGCGTTCTACGGAGTCGTAAATGGTTGGTTAATATACGAATATTTTACCACTCCATCAAATCGATTCTGGCCTCTGTATTCTTTAGTAATTTGGGGAGCAGGAATTTTCATCCATTTATTCGTTGTATATAAGTGGGGCTATTTTAAAGAAAGTGCGGTTAAACGGGTGAAGTCACTAAATCCTGAACTTGGTAAATACGAATTAGATTCGAAAGCTAACACATTAGCGTTTTGGCAATGGTCATTTGTTGCGCATATCGCAATTTGGGCTATTGGAATAGTCACCATCGGTATTGAATTCGTTATCGCCGGAATAGCTATTGGTTTTTTGATTAATCCTATAATGGGCTGGTTAATCGCAGTTTCCATACACGGAGCTATATTCTTTATTGTCTTTAAGGACATTGAAGGATTTTTTAGGACTACAGCCATTATCCATTTGTTCGTTTACGTCACAACGGGAATTTATTTAGTGATCTTAAACGCTATGACGAGTGCGTTTCCGTGGAGCGCGATAGCTTTAGGAGGATGGGGTATTGCTATTGGGTTGCACTTGATTTTAGCGTATGTGAGATAAAGCTTAGCCCTTTAATTCGAGAAAACAACTAAATTTTGGTTTTCTTTTTTCTTTTTTTCTTTCTACATTATTTTCTCTAAGCAGCTTGAATAAGTTACAGTGAAGAAAATTTGTAAGCTTAAATATTAAAACTCCAAGAGAAAATTAAAAAATATGAGTATCCTCTAGTCAATTTTCAAGTAAATTGCTTTCTTTCTCAATTTAGACAAAATTTTTATGACAAGGA
>WJKD01000691.1 GCA_014729315.1 Promethearchaeota archaeon
GGTCTCTAATTGAATATTCCGCTATTTTAGTCGCTTCAGCAATAATCTTTTGGGTTAAGATTGATTTTTGGTTATATTTTTTGGCCAGTAATTTATCTGCTAAATAAATGACAGCACCTGCTAGGATAAAGGGATTTCTCCCTCCTCTTTCCTTCATACCTAAATTTTTGAGTATTCTATGACATTCATTCATTAATTTCATTTGAAAAAGGTTGATTTTCCAGTATACTTCTTTTTTTTTTAATCTCTTCTTTAAATCCTTATGTTTTATTACATTATCAATTAACCGAATTAGATAATCTTCGCTCTTATGGGGAATCAAATCAGAAGCTAAATGTTTTTTATATTTTATTCCATCTCTCAATATCAATCTCGGTTTGACACGATGACCAAAACTCTGAAAAGCTTGAGCAATTTCATTGATCGTTATTGGAGCATTATGGGACTCATTTCTAGCAGCATAAAATATACAAAACGCGATAAGAGAAATATTATTAATTACTTTATTTTCTTTTTTCAAGATTTTCCGATAAAAGTACGCCGCAGTCTTACATATATTATCATTTAAACTTAAGTATGCTGCGATCTTGTTCAATATATTGAAAATTCTAAATTCTGTTTCATGATTCTTAATTCTAACGAATTGGGAATAATTCTTTTTTAATCTCCTAAATAGCTTTTGTTCATCAGGAGGCAATAATTTTCCAGATTTATCTTTAAGATATTTAGACTTTTCGTAATCAATAAAAGTTCCCAAACCTCCAATAAAGTTATGCCTACCCCCTAAAGCAACATACTGTTTGTTTAAATTTGTTTTGTTATTGCAATCATATAATAGATAAGATGTATCTACTAAACATTCACTAATCACTAAACCACATTCGCTACATGTTCTTTCAAAACTGTTAATTATAATATTTCCTCCACATTCAGGACAGAATTCTTGGTCATAATCTCTTTCATTTTGATTTATAATTATAATCACCAAATATTAATCGACATAAGTCATAAAATTATGGAGAAATATAATTTAATTATTACGAACAAGGATCCTAACAAATGAAAAAGAGATAAGATATATAGGAAGCTATTAACCTAGATATAGAGGGAGTGGGGACATTAAAAGTAAAATCATTGTAATTTAAAAAACCTAATTTATAATTATTTCTAAGTGATTAAATTGAAAGATTTAATCTTAATAAAAAAATTGTGAAGGTCTATTGGAACAATACAAACAAAAAATATCTGAAATTAAAAATTTCGATAAAAATCATTTAGATCACATAAACAATATAATAGGTAAATTAGAAAAGCTATTGGGAAAAAAAAGGAGATTAATGTATTCTGATATCATTAATTTTATTATTAGAGAAGGCTATAAAGATGAACTAGCCGATCAAATCATATTATGGTGTAACTACAAAATTCGATTTGAAGACCCTTTTATAAAGACAGAATAGCTTGAACTTAAATATTGGAAAAATAAATCTTATTTATAAGACAAGTTTAAACAAAAACTTAAAATACCAAAAACAACTAATAAATACTTAATAAAATGCTAAAGATCTTTCCAAAAATAACGCTATTTTTGAAATTTAGCATGACGGTTTTGAAGAAATTTTCTTAGAAATTTCAATATTAAGGTAGATTTCCGAATGGTTCGCTTTACAGAAGATCATAAGGTATATATTAAAATACTATACTGGGGGATGGGAGGATCTGGAAAAACTACGATTGTTGACACTCTTTATAGATTGACGAAGGAAAAGAAAAAAGATATCGAACCTACGGGAAACTTAACGAAGATAGCAATGGCTAGTGGCTCAACTCTTTATTTTGATAGGGGGATCTTTCAATCTACGAAACAAAGAAAAGTGTTTTATCATGTATACACGGTTGCAGGTCAAAGTAGGTTTTCCCCTCTGAGAAAAAAGATTTTTAAAGGGACTGATGGGGTTATTTTCGTAGTGGATTCACAAACACAGTTCTTTGAGGATAACATCGAATCCCTAAAAGAATTAAAAAATGTAACAAGAGGAAAACTAATAAAGGAAATTCCCCTTATTCTTATGCTAAACAAACAAGATTTAAGCGAAGTAATTGGTATTGAAGATTTTAAGCAAATTTTAAAAGATGAGAAGTTATGGTATGAACCTAAAGATGAATTATATGTCTGGAATCCCATCATATATAAAACTTGTGCGCTTTACGATAAAAAAAAGGATGTTTATAGAAGTTTCTCTGAATGCGCGAGGCGAACAGGATTATATCAGATCTACGGTAATGGAAAGGCACCAATTGGTGATACATTCTTGAAAGTCTCTAAAGAATTACCAGAGTTTTAATTCTTCATAAAATTACATAATTGATCATAAAAATCAAATAATTTCAACCCAATGAGGAAAAAGTAAATTAAGGTAATAAAGGTTAAAAAATTCCAATGAAGATAATCAGACAAGAATGATCTAATGAAAGTTAGATATGAGAAATTATAGTTACGACGAGGATTTTAAAAACCTTTATTACCTTAATTTATAAAAGGTTTATTTCATTCATTTTTTATAACGTTAAATTTTTAAATATTATTGATGCAAAATGGGTCTTTTTAATAAAATTAGTGATAAGTTACCTAAACAATTTTCTATTTTTCAATTTATGAGTTTGTTGGATATTAATGCGTCAGAAGTGCGAAAAGCAAGAAATCTTTTGAAACAGTTCTACATAGAAGGTTATGTTAAAAGAATATCCAAGAATATGTATCAAAAATTGACATAAGATCGAAGGAAACGGTTTTTTGATAAAATTTAGTCTTTTTACATACAAAAAATCTTACTTATTATATTATACCAAAAAGGAATTTTCAAAAAAAGGCTTAATTACTAATATTTATAGTTTAAGCGAAAAGCTTAGCCTCGGGAAAAAGATAATTAGTCATCTTTTTGAAGGAATCTAGTATTCCATATCCACGAGTGGCAATCGTTTTCATTACACATATATTTTTAAAGAAATTAAGGTTTAATTTCTCAATAAAACAATTTCCGTTATTCTGGGTTTTGCATAAGTCATATTTATTTAGCGCGATCACAATTGGAATATTCTTGATATTTTCCCCGAAGAGATTAATTAATTCGTTCCAAGATCTCATATTCTCTCTCTGGTGATTATGTTGTGAATCGGCAACAAATATAATCCCATCAACGCCATTTAAAGTGGCAGGTCGTGTTCCAGCATAAAAATCTTGTCCTGTTGCACTGTAAATTAAATATTTTAGTCCCCAGTCCTGTCCCCTAAAAGTTAATACTCCAAAATCAAAAAATAAGGTTCTGCCTACCGTACTTTCGATAGATTCGATATTATTGATTTTGTTAAAATGAGAAAACAAGTATTTAAGGGAAGTTGTTTTACCTGACATCGCTGGACCATAATATACTATTTTAATTTGAATATTTTTATTTTCAAAGTCGTAAATCATAGAAATCTACCCCCAAAAAGATTTAATTGCATTTTTTAATATTAATTTTTTATTAAAGTCAACTAAGTTTTTAAAATCTTCATTCCATTCTCTCTGAATAAATAATATTATTCTCTCTATGGATACATCCTCATAGTCAATTGTTTCTAACACCGTTTTATTACTAATTTTATTATCTGGACTAAAATTATTTAAAAAACTAATTTTTGATAATATGAAAAAAGCTCTTCTTGAACCAGAATAAAAATTTTGTATTTCCCTATTAAAAATATTTTTTTTAAGTTCGTTTTTTTCTACTTCAAAATTTAAAACAAAATCAGCGAGATTTTTATCCATTTCATTCTGATTCATCTTATCAGACAACACTCTTTTCATCCTTTCGATTGATCTTTCTGTATCTTGTGAAACCTTCTGCAGAATTTTCTTTTCAAAAGAAATATCCAAATCTTTTTTTGACCCTCCCTTGAATTCAACTCCAATTCCTTCACGAGATATGTTGATAAAAAGGAACTTCCTGATTTTTTCTTTAACGAGATTTAAAATTTTAGTTTCCTCTCCTTGATCGGAGGTATTTATTCCAATTAGCCATGAATTAAAAGTCTTTAATTCTTTAAGTGCCTTAAAAGATATATAACTGGGACATCTTATCGTAATTCTTTTGGTTTTATAATCGTTTGACTCGTTTAAAGTAAGATTTTCATATTCCTGCTCCGAAATAAAATCACTATTATATATATATTCTTTTCTAAAAGGAATAGCTTCTGATAATTCAACCAAAATGTTTTCAATTTCCTCGAATTCATTTCCAAATATAATAATAGGAATACGGTTTAGTAATGAATATAATACCATTGAAGCATCTTTTAGTTTCAATTTATCAATTAATTCAATAAAATCCATAAAATCTCCCAATCCTATTCAATAATCAGATCACTAAGTATTTTCTTAACATCCAATATTTTAAATTCTCTTGATTCAAATGTTTCTTTGATGAGAAATTCAAATTTTCTTGAGAATTGAGGTAGTATTAGTCTCAGCAATCCTAATTTCTGTCTCTCCTTACTAATTAAAGTACTAAAAATTGCTTTATTCAATCCAATAATAAATTGAAATGAACGATTACAGTCTATTAAAATATTCTTCACACGCATTCTTTTTAATAACCAAGAACATCGGTTTGCTGTTTGAAATAGAGAATAACTCATAGCTGAAATATTATCTAAATTTTTATGTTCCATTGAATCGCATTTTATAATCTTGGACGCAAGAAAGCCCCCTTCCATTGAAATAAATGCGTATTTTAAGTCATGAATCGCTATTGACAGGTCTTTTAAAATCCGGCTTAATTCCGTTGATGTTGACGAGGGGATACTCAAGGAAAACGAATCCAAATTAGTATTTAATGAATCTGCTTCTTTTACGTTAAAGGATTTGAAAATCTCCTCGATCTTATGTTCATCGTAATTAATTAGGGGAGGTTTGAATGATTCTCCAGAGGTCAATAGAGATGTCTTGATCTTTTTTAAGCATTCACTTGTTTGTAAAAAAATTCCCCCTAAATTAACATCTGATTCTGCGGTAATAGCTATAAAAAACTCGTGATCGTCGTTAAGAATCCCCTGTTTTTCTAATATTCTATTCAGAGTTGCGTGAAGCGGATTATTTAATGGTGCAATTAAGATTTTTGCTTTATTTCCTTCAATTAAAATATACCTTAAATCATCAGGATAAAGATGAATTCCCACATTAAATATGGCACTAGTTGCTGCGCATACATTAAAAATCTCGTCTTTACTAAACCAAACTCCTGTAGATTGTATCGGATTACCGTCTCGCTGTGTTAACACTGCGTTCTCAACGCCTTTGAGTTGTTTTATCTGGTCTAAATGAATTCCAATTTTTTCTTTTAATAACATTCTGTTCAATTAGGTTTTTTTCATAAAACTTATAATTTACTTGAGAATCTTATTTTTAAACTCCAAGAAATTTCGTGGAGAAATAGAAAAATTTAAAATGTAAGAACAACTTATAATATCACGAATATTCGCATTTATACCGGCGTAAACTTGGATTACGGTAGTTAACCGTTAGATGAAGAGTGCTTTCGTATATGCGATAAAAAAAATGTAGTTATAATCCGAAAAGATTGTAACTGAAGTAAGAAAACAATCCCAAAAAAAAATTCCTTGTTTCAATTCACTAAAAGAAACTTGTGACCAAAAATATAATTATTCAATTCCGGTTGATCCTGCCGGACCCGACTGCTATTTGGGTGAGGATAAGCCATGCGAGTTGAATGGGATACCTAAATTTCCCATAGCAAACTGCTCAGTAACACATGATCAACTTGCCCTATGGAGAAAAATAACCTCGGGAAACTGAGGATAATGTTTCATAGTTGAAAAGGCTTGGAAAAGTTTTTCAATTAAAAGGATAGGGAGAATGGTTCCTATTCGCCATAGGATAGGATCGTGTTCGATTATGGTAGTTGGTGAGGTAAGGGCTCACCAAGCCGATAATCGATAGGGGCCGTGAGAGCGGGAGCCCCGAGATGGGTACTTAGACAGCGACCCAGGCCTTACGAGGCGCAGCAGGCGCGGAACCTCCGCAATACACGAAAGTGTGACGGGGTTACCCAAAGTGTTCTCTTAAGAACTGTGGCGGGTGAGTAATGTTCCCCGCTAGAAAGGAGAGGGCAAGGCTGGTGCCAGCCGCCGCGGTAAAACCAGCTCTTCAAGTGGTCGGGATAA
>WJKD01000692.1 GCA_014729315.1 Promethearchaeota archaeon
AGATTTAAAGTACCTTTATATGGAGTAAATCCTAACTTATCCTTAAACTGTTCGTAGTAGCCTTTTATCGCAACATAATATCCACCTTCTTTCATTCCTTCGGTAACGGTTCCTACGATCAGGATGTTCTCAAGAATTGTTTTCAATTCTTTATAAATCTCCAGCATTATATCAGCACCCTTTTTTGGTATGCGAATAACTTGAGATTTTCCCTCTATCTTTCGTTCAATCCAACCTAATTTTTCTAGATCTTGAATTCTCCGCGAGGCAGTCTGCTGACTTACCTCCATTAATTCGCCGAAATCAACGCTACTAATATGAATAGATTTTTTATTTCCTATTTGCTGGCAAAGATGGTAAAGTGCAAACCAATTGGCGTAATTATCTGGAGAGATAGAATTATTGGTGGGCGTCATAAAGGGATTCAGTTAGATTTTTTTTTATTATATTGTTCAATAATTTTTTTTTTTATTAAACTTGACGAATGAAGTTTATAGCGATCGTAATATTTCTCCAATCGCTTAACTTTAATATGGTCTAATCCTTTTTCACGAAGCCCCTTTTGAAGGGTTTCTAGATCATATTTTTGATCTGGACCGAGTAGAACAATATCGGGATCGATTTCCTGGACTGTTTTAAGCGTGTCATTATCTGCTCTCCCCAATTTAGCCTCTCTCACTTTTTTGATGTGTTGAACCACCTCTAATCTCTGTTCTTCGGGAACAATAGGTTTTTCTCCTTTGAATCTTTCTGCGTTTTTATCAGTAGAGACGATAACATAGACTTCTCCCCTTTTTGCAGCTTCCTCGATAAAGAAAATGTGTCCCGGATGGAGTATATCGAAAGTTCCAGCGATTAAAATTTTTTTACTAATTTTTATCAACCTATTCCTTGGAATTTTTATTCTACTTTATACGAGAGTGCTATAAATACAGGTCCTCGAATATCAATTTTATTCTGTTTGGAGTGGATAAATTCTTGAATTACATCGTCCACCTCTAAATTTACTTCCGCAGCACGATAACTCATTTTAACGCGATGATCGTAGGAATTTTTATTTTGATCGAGAAGGAGTTCAATATTATATGCCATTTCGGAGGCAATTCCTTCTAAATAAGTTTTTCCGGTGTCAATTGCATTCTTTGGTTCTTTATGGGAGGGCAACCCCAAAATATTTCCATCTTTAACCCATATCTTGTTAAGGGAGGCTGGACCAAGTAACTTAACCCCCTCGTCTTCTTCCCAGAGAGTTACTTTAATTGTTTTTCCCTTGATTTCTCCTTCCCATACTAGAATTTCTGTAGGTGAAGAATCGTTCTTATGCTCGATAGCAGCTCGAATAATTGCGTTTTTAATTTCGATTCCTTTATCGGTTAAAGGAAGGTATTTATAACGGATGCTATTAGCTATTTCTTTGTCTGAAAAACTTATATCCTCGTAAAAGTAGGGATATACCAATTTTCTAATATCTTCGATTTCTGTTTTGATCATACATATTCTTTCCACCCCAAACCCAATATTAAAGACGGGATAAGGGATATTGTATTTAGCAAGACTCACGGGACTATAAAATCCCCCATCCCCGACCTCAATCCATTCTTTAGTCTTTGGATGCTCTACAAAAATCTCGAATTCCGTTTGGGGAGCGTAATATTTCGAAGTCGCTTTTTTTATTTCTGTCTTGGAGTTTTGAAATCCAATAGCTTTACTTATCCGAGAAGCGATTCTTTGGCAATCTGCTAAAGAGATCTCCTCTGCCAAAACTACTAACGATAATGTATTAGAAGTGTATAAATGAGTTGCATCAATTTTTTGTTCACGGCGAAATTTTGGACATATGGTAAAATATTGTAGGGGAAGTTTTTTCTTTTTTTGGAGTTCTCCTAAGACTTTAAACCACAGAGCAGTTGTGTGACTTCGAAGAGTAGTTCTAGAAGCAATGGGTTTCAATTTTTTTAATTCGGGAAAGATTTTATCGATTATTTCTGAAGCTTGGCTTTCACCAAGGTCAAGTTCCTTCATAAATGTTTCGATTAAGTCATCAGCTTCAATTTCTCCTTTTTTATATCTCCGAAATATTTTTTTTAATCGATCAACCATATCAAAGGAAGGGACAATTGCCTTAATTGCTTCAATCTTTTCTATAGAGATTCCAATATCAGGTCGTGGAAGTCCCGCCAAATAAAACAATCTATCAAGAATTAGCGCAGCTTCAGGTCCGTATTGTTTGAAAATTTCATCTTCCTCTACGAACATTGGTAGCAATAATTC
>WJKD01000693.1 GCA_014729315.1 Promethearchaeota archaeon
ATACTCTGTTCTGGCTATAATCTCGTCTTGGGCGTTTTTGGATAATTCGGTAAAATAGACTGAATATCCTGCAATCCTTACAACTAATCCGTGATAATTAGCGGGATTCTTTTGTGCGTCGCAGAGAATATCTTTTCCAACCACATTAAATTGAATTTGATAACCTCCATCTTTAGTAAAGTACGTCTTAATAAGAGGTAAAAATACCTCCGTCTTTAGCGAGTTTGGATGGAAGGCTAGTGTAAGTGCGTCGCCGTTTGTAAGTAATTCTTGACTTAATTTTTTGTTTGAATTTAAAATCGCCGTCGGTCCCAGCTTATCGCATCCGTGCGTGGGACATAATCCGTTCGAAAGCGGTTCTCGGGATTTCCGACCGTCAGCCGATGCGCCCGTAAACGAACCGAAAGCAAGATGTAGCGAGGTCGAATATAATCCTGGGTTGTATTTACCTCCACGATAATTAGTATACTTTTCTACTTCTTTGCAACACAGTTTGACGATATCCGCTGCAATATGATCCACGTAATCCTCGTCGTTCCCGAATTTTGGAACTCGATTGACAAAGATTTGTCTCCACTCTTCTCCTTTTTTATCTTTATAGCTTCCCCGGTAGTTTTTCTTAAGAAGTTGCACTAACTCGTCAATCGTTAAAAGCTGCTTTTCGAACACGATTTTTTTAACCACTGCTAAACTGTCCGCAGTAGTAGCTAACCCTATAAACTGTGGTCCCGTGAAATCGTATATTGCACCACCTTGAGTTACGTCGAGCCCTCGTTTTATACATTCGTCTGTGGTAGAAGACAAAAACATTTGGGGGTTGATTTCGGCGATTGTCTTATCCAACGCGTCCATTGTCCATACCATATATTTGATAAAATACTTCACATTGTCGATAAATCTTTCCCACAAGTCCTCGTAGGAAGTAATTGGTGAATCGTATTTCACCCCGATATCGCGCCTTAGAAACAAATCCGTCCCGTTCGTGAGCGCTAATTCTAAACATTTTACTAAATTAAATTGATTTGCGTTTGTTGAACCATACGACTTATGCGGGTGTTGTGGTTCCACGCATCCGATTGGGGCGTATTCTCGGGCGTCTTCGAGCGAAAATCCGCGCTTTACGAGACCGGGAATCATTAACTCGTCGTTAAATAGCGCGATGCTGGCTCCCGAACGAATGGCTTCCCCGACCTTCACTAATAGACTATCTGGAGTTTCATCGTGTACGCGTACGGAAAAGGTTGGCTGTACGGTTTTGAGATGAGCGTAAGCATCTAATATTATGTAGGATAATTCGTTGGTAGCGTCGTTACCGTCTCGGTCAAGTCCGCCGATGGTCAAGTTTTGCGCAATAGGCGGTCCCTCCGCTGCGTTAACGCCCAGATAAAAAATATAATTCCATAATCTATTTATTTTCAAAAAGAAGAGCTCGATTAAAAATAGAGCCTTCTCGTTGGTTAACTCTCCGCTTTCCTTATCTTTTAAGAAAAAAGGATACAATAATTGATCTAAACGGCCCACACTAATCGCAAATCCGCCGTCCTCGATGTCGCATATTAAATGATTGAAAAATATTAGCTGTAACGCTTCTTTAAACGATCGGGGGGGATTTACTGAGATGTGATTGCAGATTTCGGCTACCTCTTTCAGTTCGCCTCGTCGATTTTCGTCTTGCTCACTCTCCGTCATTTGAGTCGCGAGGTTCGAATATCTAAGAACGAAATTTTTCACCGCTTTAAGGATACGAATCGTGGATTCCAAAAAAATCGCCTTTTCGTTGTCTTGCGCGTGGTTTTCGAGCGATTTTTCGGCTTTGTGGATTAAACCTTTAATTCCAAGCTTCAAAATATTATCGTGTCCGGGAAAAAAATGTCCCACTCCGTTAGTTACTTCAGTCTCTACCGTATAAACTAAAGTATCCATTATTTGCTTTACTTTTGGTTTTAATTCGGAGAGAAAGGCTTTCTTCACGGTTTTTTCTTTATTTTTCCAATAAGGAATGATTTCCTCCTTTAAAACTCGTCGCTCCTCCTCGGTTATAAGCATCTTCTGTGCGGGGCGTTTTTCATATGTGTCCACATCTTGTTCGATTATATCCACTCTGACTTCGGGATATAAAGGGATTCCAACAAATCTTTTTGTTCTGTTGCCCACGATAAACTCGTTAGCCCAAATCTTTATAGTGAGATTGTTTAAAACATACTCCATCGCTTTGGCAAACCGGCGAAAGGGGTGCTCGCCCTTCGTTTGCTTGTAAGATTCGGTAAACAATTTTGCACGCTCCACGCAAATCTCATGTGGGTGCGTTTGCACTTTATCCCGCACATTTTCCATTCGAGCTAGATATTCGTTTTTAGAAAATGATTCAACTTTCACGATATTCACGCTTTTTTGAATTTTTTAGGTTGTTTACAAAAATTACGGTTTCTTTTTTTCTTAGTAAGATCTTCTGTTTGCGTCTTATAATTAATATGAAGATGGTCTATATCAATATTTCTTCGTTTAATTATAGCTTTAATTTTTCAATAAAAATATTGTTTAATAATGCATACATAGCAAAAGAGACGATATTTTCTAACGATTTCTTTAAGAACATCAAAAAAGCGTATCTCTACTACTTTATTAAATAATTAAGGTTAATTTCTAAACTTTCTCGAAACTGCTAGTCTTTTTAAGGGACTTCATACTCATTTATAAGTTAATCATACTCTTTTTAAGTAATACTATTTTATAAAATATTAATACTAAGCATAAATTTTTGAAAAAATTAGAAAGCATACAAAAAAAAAGGTTTTAAATTATGCACATACCTGATGGATTATTAGATCCAGTAACTACGATTGTTCTTTGGATAGTAACCATCGCAGTCATCGTGATCGGCTTCTTTAGAATGGGGAAAGTGTTCGAAGAAGAAGATTCCGAAAAGTTAATCCCTTACATCGGCGTCTTGGCAGCCACAATTTTTGCGTTTCAATTCGTCAATTATCCCGTTCCAGGAGGAACCTCTGGCCATTTAGTTGGCGGAACACTGGTTGGCGTCATTTTAGGACCATATGCAGCAGTAATCGTCATGTTCATGATATTGATAGTGCAAAGCTTATTTGGCGACGGAGGTATTACAGCACTAGGCGCAAACACATTTAATATGGGAATTATTGGCGGTATTGTCGGATTTTACATCGTAAAAGTGATCCTTTTTGGACTGAATAAGACTAAAATGGATAAAGGCGTCCGAGTTTCTCTTGCAACGGCAATCGGTTCTTATATCGCAATTGTCTTAGCCGCCTTCATAGCGGGAATTGAAATCGCAATAGGAGGAGTAATCCCCTTTGCGGTGGTCGTTCCGGCGATGATATTCTGGCATGTATTAATCGGTATCGGCGAAGCGATTATTTCAGGACTTATCGTTCTGTTTATTTACAAAGTGAAACCAGAATTAATCACAACAGAAAAAATGTTGGGGGTTGATTAAAAATGGGAGATATCTCAGACTATAAATGGTCGATTATCACCATCGTGGTAATAATAGGCGTATTAATGCTGATGATCGCTGTCGGATTTACGATTGGCATCCTCTCCGAGGATCCAGATGGGCTTGAAAGGGCTTTAATCGATGCTCGTAGCGAGGAATGGCTCGAAGGCCTACCTTCACCTTGGGAGCCGATTCTAGGCTGGGTTGAGTCAGATTACGTTGCAGGAATTATCGGAATCTTGCTCGCTATCGCCCTAATGACTATAGTCTTTTACATCATTATCGTGTTAAAGAAAAAAGCGAATGACTGAGAGATTAAACGCAATTAAAAAATCTAAAAACTTTTTTTTTTCTTTTTATCATGATAAACAACGAAAAGTTCAAGAGCACAGTCAACGCCGGAACAAAAACAGCTAGTATTAAAGAAATTGGATTTGTGAAGAATCTTTTTTACGAACCCATGGATCCGCTCGAATTGAAAAAGCATGAAAGTGAAATTGTGATCTACGAGCAATTCGAGAGTGGACTCCACAAAATCGAAGAAAACAAATATCTTCAGGTCTTATTCCAATTCCATCTTGCTCAAAAATACGAGCTTAGAGATTATACCTATTGTGGACGCGAGCGGGGAATATTCGCCTCAAGGAGCTCAAAACGTCCGAATTACATAGGATTAACAAAAGTCAAACTGCTAGGGGTTGAAGGAAGGACTCTTCGAGTTAAAGGACTCGACGCATTGAACGGTTCGCCAGTTTTAGATATCAAACCGTATTGCGATAGAATGGACTAATTAAATAGTATTTTTTTCTATTACTAAGTGAAATTTTATATCGAATTGTGGTTTCAAAAATTCTGTTAAGACGAAAATCAAGGGTGTGGCAATATATAGGAAATGAATTTTTTTCTGTAAATAGTACAAATCCGATGATGGAGCTTATTATAAGCGCTTATTCTTGTCAATAATTGGGTACAATTGGTATCTTAAAAGCAGTTAACCCACTGATTAAAATTTTATTGAATGATAATGATCATGAAACAAGAGTAGCAGCTATTCAATCTTTGTCTGAATTAGGAGACCAAAAAGCCTTAGAACCACTTATTAACGAGCCATCAACCTCGTTTCTCTCAGTATATTACAAATTCCATTCCGGTCTCCCCATCCGAAAAATCATTAATGCTGTTCCTTTATCACATTTTTTATTTTCAATTATTTTATAAAGCCCATCTAATCCATCATCCCAATTAAAATGCCTAGCCTTCTGATGTAATTTTTTTGTGATATTTTGTTCATTCGAAGTCATTTTTTAGTTATTAAAAATACAATTTTTCTCTTTTTTAAAATTTCTAATTATTATAATTTATTTATTGAGAGAGTCATCCCCCCATCTATAATATAGTTTCGTCCCGTTATATAATCAGCTGCAGATGATGCAATAAATAAAGCGATTCTGGCCACTTCTTTTGCTTCGCCGAGTCGATTAATTGGGAGTTTAACGTTTCTCTGCTCTAGAAAGTACCATGCCTTCTTTGGATCACTATCAAGCATTGGAGTAATAAAAACACCGGGCGAAATGGCATTTACAGTTATATCACTTGACCCTAATTCGAGAGCCCAAAGTTTTGTAAAAGCAATAACAGCTGCTTTACTTGCACTATAAATTCCAATAAGGGGATTAAGCCCATTTTGAGTCCCCGCACATGATGCGATGTTTATGATTTTGCCCCTAATAGGACTAAATTGTTTTTGCCTCTTCATTTTTCGAAAGAAGGCTTTCGTAACATTCCAAGTGCCTTTTAAATTGACTGCCATTACTTTATTATATACTTTTTCAGATGCAGATAATGATTTATACGCACCACCATCAACTCCTGCGTTATTTACTAATAAAAATATATTATTAAATTTTTTATATACTTGCTTTGCCATTGCTTTCACTTCTGTAGAATTTGAGATATCAGTTTTAG
>WJKD01000694.1 GCA_014729315.1 Promethearchaeota archaeon
AAATCACGCAAATCACTCATAGAGATATAGGTTGCGCTCTTCGTTTTTGCATCATAAGGAACGATATATCCGTAATCTTCATTACCATAATTTTCGGTATATCCATGGCCAGAAAAGAAAATAACAACCCTATCATTCCTTTTCACTTTTCGAGCTATATAATCTTGCATTTTGGAAATTATCGCCTCCCTTGTAGCCTGTTGATTGTAAAGTGTAATCACTTCAAATCCCTGACTTCTTAGTAAATCAGCCATTCCTCTGGCATCTTTCTCAGGGTATTTCAAATTATCCCAATTCGCAGACGGATATTTGCTGATGCCAATCACCAGGGCATAGCTTTTGGCATAATAATTTATTTGAGAGTTGGTACTATTTATCCGCACAAAAAGTACGACGAACAATATGATCATAAATATTCGAACAAAGAAATGCTTCATTTCAATACTCCGAATTATGTTATTATTTCATGGCGCGTCGAAATTTATCAACCTTGTGCCTGAAACGAGCATCTAACAATGCGGCTTTCTTGATCTGGCGCAATGCCTCAATATAATTTCCTCTCTTGTATAGAATCTCTGCCAGCGTATCCAGATAATTTGGTTCCTCTGGTCGTAATTTCACTGCCAATTGTGATAAAGGTAAAGCGTCGTCGAACCGTCCTTTCTCCTGGTAGAGCCACGCTAAATTATTCATGGGTTCAGCCATTATTTTCACTGCTTCCTCGTAAGCAGCAATCGCATGAAGAGTATCCATCTCATTCTCGTAATGTAATCCTTGCCTGGTTGCGGTAATGAGTGCGTCGGCTTCCACTCCTTTTAATTTCAACGAAACGGCTTCACTTGCAACATAGTCTGGCGGGCTGATTTTCATATTTGCCGCATCTTTTAAATTCGTCAGTGTCAATTCAGGACCACCGGCAGCAAACATAACGCTAATAATCAACACGCCAAACAAGGCAAAACAGGTTCCTGGCGCCGCATTTTTCAACGTAAAGCGGGAACCGGCAATTTCTGCATCAACAGATGTTCTGCTGCTTTCGCTTACATTCGGCCAGACGCCTCTAATAAACAAGCGATATCCCAACACGATACTGACGATACCAGTGGTAATAATCGCCAGCCGGAAGAGAATCAGATAAATGATAAAAACAGATGTTAAATGCATCACGCGCCTCAATCATTGTTAAGTAGTTTTATTGTTGGCGAATCAGAATAGATTATATAAGAAATGTTATTTCAATAAACAGAAAATGTTTATTTAACCTTTTGCTAATATAATACGAAATAATTAAAAAAATGTCAACATTTATTTCCAAAATCAGTGGATAGTTTTCCTGTCAGTTCTCATGGATTCGACTAAGCGCAATTCCCGGACAGCGTATTGAGCAGTTGCCGGACACTGTTTTTAAAAAATTGCTTATTCCGCCGTGTCTTGAATCCATATTCATTCAATTATTGCGCAATCTTTTCGTAGGAGAGTCCCCGGTCTCTCAGGCTCCTCGCCAGTGCATACGCTTTACGGTTATTCTCATTTAGCCTTGCATTCTCCTTCTTTGCGATCTTAGCCAGCTCCCTTGATTTCTCCGTTAAATTACCCGGTGTTCCCGGAGTCCAGTTTTCCCGTTTGCGTTTGGCTTTCAATGCATTCTTTGTCCGCTCAGAAATCAGTTCCCGTTCATACTGCGCAATGGAAGCGAAGCCGCCCAATGTCAGCGTATTCAATTCCGGCATATCGGCACAGACAAAATCCACCCCGGAGTCTTTGAGTTGGAAGATAAAGCTCACATTCCGGCTCAGGCGGTCTAATTTGGCGATCAACAGCTTTGCCTCGTTCTCAAGCGCAAATGCAATCGCCTGCCTTAATTCTGTCCTCTTGTCACTTTTCCCGCTCTCCACTTCCGTAAATTCGCCGATAATCTGGTCATCTCCCTTGAGAAAACTGCTGACAATCTCCTTCTGTGATCGCAGCCCCAACCCCGAACGCCCCTGTCTTTTTGTTGATACCCTGTAGTAAGCTACATATTTCATTAAAATTTACCCCCTCTTTTTAAGTTTAGTAATATTTTTTGAACGTCGGTTTAATATAGATTACGGCTATTTTTAAGTAAAATCAAAGGGAAAATAAAAATTTTTAGAGGATACATTGAATAGTACACAAATTGCTACCTTTAAACATTATGCTGTGATTAATTATTACGATATTAAAATTAATATTGACATTTTAAGAAATTTTTTATAAATTCATTCAACAATCCATTATACATTGATATGCAATAATAATTCGTTCATTAGAACTAATCTGCAATTTTGCAATATTCAATAAAAAAAATCATTACAGACGTATCCTAAATGCAATTAACGTTATTCAAACTTTGCAAACGAATAGTGTGTCAATTCAGTCAACTAATTTTATTATAGAGTAAGGAGGCAAAAGCTTTTTTTCTGATTTTAGACTAAATTTATTTAAAGCACGCTATAATCAGCACAGTTAGCACGATACTTAACTAAATATCCCTTTCTCGCATCTGAACTACTTCTAAAACCATAGCATTATGAAGGGTGATTTAGCACAATTATTAATCTATGCAGCGGCGATTTTGAATGTAGACGTATGATAGCATAAGCTAAACTATGATTTGATAGCCATTCTTTAGGAGGGTGACAAATCTTGAATTTTTTTAAAGTAATTTTATTTATATTTATTTTCCTTCTCGTTTTATTTATCAACGGCGCTGCCCAAAAATCTGAAATCTATCTACAAATCGGTCATAGCGATTATATCTCCTCTGTTTCGCTTAGCCCGGATGGAAAAACGCTTGCTTCTGGCAGCGGAGATAATACCATCAAATTGTGGGATATAAAAAGCGGCATTTTACTTAGCACATTTAGTGGTCATACAGATTATGTCTCTTCTGTTGCGTTTAACACAGATGGAACTATTCTTGCATCCGGCAGCGGAGATAATACTATCAAATTGTGGGATGTCGAAAGCGGAAGCTTACTATACACTCTCCACCGTCATAACGATCATGTTACTTTTGTTGCGTTTAGCCCGGATGGGATAACTCTGGCATCAAGCAGTGAAGATAATACTATCAAATTGTGGGATATAAAAAGCGGAGAATTACTGCGCACATTCAGCGGGCATACTGGTTTTGTCTCTTCTGTTGCGTTTAGTCCAAATGGAACTAAGCTGGCATCCGGCGGCGGAGATAATACCATCAAGTTGTGGAATGTCAAAAGTGGAGAATTACTGCGTACATTCAACGGGCATACTGGTTATGTCTCTTCAGTTGCATTTAGCCCGGATGAGATGACGCTGGCTTCTGGTAGTGGAGATAGTACCATCAAATTGTGGGACATTAAAAAAGGGGAGCTATTGCACATCCTAACCAGCTATACACCTTCTATTTCTTCTATTGCATTCAGCCCTAATGGAGGCACGCTGGCATGTGGTAGTGGGGACAATACAATCAGGTTATGGAATGTCACAAACGGAGAATTACTGCGCACATTCAAAGGACATACTGGTTATGTCTCTTCTGTTGCCTTTAGACCAGATGGAAATTCGCTGGCATCCGGCAGCGGAGATAGTACTATCAAATTGTGGGATATAAAAAGCGGAGAATTACTGCGCACATTCAACGGACATACTGGTTATGTCTCTTCTGTTACGTTTAGCCCAGATGGGTTAATACTGGCTTCTGGCAGTGGAGATAATACCATCAAAATGTGGGATATAAGAAGTGGAGATTTACTACGCACACTAAGAGAGCATACTAGCGATATTTCTTCAGTTGCTTTAAGCCCTGATGGAGTTACGCTAGCGTCTGCGAGTGGAGATAATGCAATCAAGCTGTGGGAATTAGACAGTGGTAAATTGCAATGGTCGCTTGTTTTATTATCTACTAACGAGTGGTTTATCTTTAGTCCTAATAGTTTATTTTACATTTCATCTTTGAATGGAGATAGATATGCGGCACTACGTTTCGATAGCAAAATGAAACCATTATATATTTTTAACATGGCACAATATTATCGCGACAAATTGCAGCGTTCAAAATTAAAAGAGATTTTAGAAAATACCGATACTACATTAAAAATTAATTGGTTTTATTATTTAAATAAAACATTTGTTAGATATGATGATTTCTGGATGATGTTAATTGGATCAATATTATCCTTTTCCCTCGTATTGCAGATAATATCTTATGTTTCACACAGGAGATCGGATCCCATGACAAT
>WJKD01000067.1 GCA_014729315.1 Promethearchaeota archaeon
CCTTATTTCTTCTTTTGTTAAATAAAATAGCAACACCGATGAATACTTCAACAAGAATAACGATAACTGCAATAGTTGTTAAATTTTCTTCGAAAAATTCTAAGATTGTTATATTTTCGTCTTCATCATCGCTATCACCAATAATAATACTGCTAATTCTATTTAAATTGTCTTCCCAGATCGGGTAATGGTCGTAACTTCCGGCTGTCCCCAGAATTTTATATGGGGTATCTCCAATACCATCGTTATTTCTGTCAGCACCGGTGTAGTCGTCCCAATAATTACCAATCGATCCATTATCCCACATGTTAAAAGTGCCGTTATCCATTGCGTTCAAAAGATTCCCCGTAAAATTATTAAGATAAATCAAGTTTGACTCTGATGGTTCGTTAGAAGCAATCCCAGTGAGACTATTGTAAAAGAAATTATTATTCGAGATTGTATTGTTATTGCTGGTATTTAGAAATAATCCATAAACGAGGTTGTATAGAATCAAATTGCCATATATTGAGCTATTTTGACATGAATTCAAGAAGATTCCATAATCCGTATTGTTATTAACGGTATTTGACGAGATAGTGAAGTTTAAAACGTTTGAGAGATATATTCCCGTTGCATTGTTAAGAAAACATGTGTTATTTGTAATTTCACCGAAACTCGAATTACTGATCAATATGCCTGCTATATTAGTTCCATTTCCCGAATAAGAAACGAAACAATTTTTTATCGTAAAATAATCGGTTGTATTGGAAACTGTAATACAGGCTTCTTTAAGCCCCCCATCAATTGATACATCATTTAAAACATACGGATCTTCAAGACTTCCTGAGCCAGAACCCCATGCTCTGGTAGAGATCCAAGCCCAGCTTTTGTTAGTGCTATCTAATCTTCCATCGATAACGATTGGTTTCCCATCGTGGAAAGGATCGCCATAAATAGGTTTTGTGTCGTTTGAAAGCTTAATTCCAGGAAGTGTATAATTGACATCTCCGATGCCGTCTTTGTTCTCGTCTTTACCTCCAATTATAGGAGTTGTGTAATTGTCCCAATAATTCCCAATTTTGCTGGAGTTCCATTTATTATTAGTCCCATTATCAATTCCATGTAATCCGTTTTTCAGAAAATAATTTTTATAGATCAAATTGTTTCTTGTGTCAGAAAGCATTATTAATCCAATAAGGGAGTTATTTTCAATTCGGTTCTCAGTAAGTGTGAGGTTTAAGCTATTCGATACGGTTAGACCAGTCTGCGAATTATTAACTATGGAATTCTTAAATAGTAATGTGTGGTTAGTGTTATCGATGTAAAGACCGCATTCTTGATTGAAAATTAAATCATTTTCCTCTATTACTAATTGCTCACTCCAATTTAGGGAGATACCATTCAATTTGTTGTCAACGACATTATTATTTTTGAAAATATTATCCGCACTTTTATTAATTATAACTCCGCTTCCGTCATTATTTCCAATTTCATTATTACCGATCGTATTTATGTTTGAATTTAAAATCACTAATCCCGACAGAGTATTATTTTTTATAGTATTATGCTGAATGGTGTTGTTTTCGCAATCTTCTATTTTCAGTCCAATAAGTTCGTTATTATTTACAAAATTATTCCTCACTAGATTATTATGGCTACTTTTTAGATATAAGCCGATATTATCGTTGTAAGAACAGTTAATCCAAATTAATGTCCCGTTATTTGTATTTTCTAATAATATTGAACCCGAATTTGTGCTTGCTGTTGAGTTATAGCAAGTAACATTGCGAATTATGAAATATATATTTTGAGAATTGTTAATTAAAATGCAAAATCCTCGCTTGTTTCCATTAATTGTAATATTTTCGATTATGTACGGATCCATTAATGTTCCCTTTCCGTTACACCAATTGTATGTTGAATTCGTTTGCGTCCAGTTTGCGTCGATGTGGATAAAGGGTATATCTTTTTCGTCCCAAGAATCAGAAACTGATGTATCCTTGCTTAGGTTATCGTCGGAGGAATTTTGTGAGTTAAGGTTCGTTAACTGGAAATTATAAGTATGTAAAGATAAGACAATAAATAAAGCAGTAAAAGAAATTACCACAGCAAAATCTTTTACTTTTTTTTTCGTATAGTCCATTTTTGAAAAAAGCTCTTTAATGGTTAATTATGATTCTAAATATTATTAGAATCATAAAAGTAAACAGTATAGAATATAGCAACTATATAGACCTATATAGTGGAGCCAGATCTTCGGATTTTACAGCAAAATCCCATTTATAACTATGAATTCTATAGCGGAGAGTAGAAAATTTTTTGTAAATTCTTAGTCGCTTCTTGTTTTTTCAAATCTTAATATATAGATTCTAAAGTAAACTCAGATATATCGACCAACAACTAAACAATTTTAAATATGAAGGCTTAAGTTTTATTATACGAAGAAAGTCTTAAAAGTATAATAAGATATATATTTGAAATTTTAATGCTGTAGCATTTTATATTACGAAGTGGAAGATTATGGAAGACGTTGGTTCTAATTTTGCAATATTAACAGATTTTTATCAATTGACCATGACCAATGGTTATTTGGAACAAGGAATCGCTCAGCAAACGGCGGTTTTCGATCTATTCTTTCGAAAAGCACCTTTTAAAGGAGTGTACGCGATATGTTACGGTTTGGATAAAGCAATACAAGATATAGCTAAGATGAAATTTACAAATGAAGCAATTAAATATTTACAATCTTATGGAATTTTTTCCAAACAGTTCCTTGAATATCTAAAGAACTGGAAATGCGAGTTGACAATAAGATCAATAGCAGACGGAAGAGTAGTCTTTCCATACGAGCCAATTATGGAAGTTGAAGGTCCTTTAATCCAATGTCAATTGATTGAAACGTATTTATTAAACTGTTTCAATTTTCCAACATTAGTTGCTACAAAAGCAAACCGAATGTGGTTATCGTCGGGAAGGCAACCAATTTTGGAATTCGGGTTAAGAAGGGCGCAAGGCCCGAATGGAGCTCTAACGGCCAGTGAGGCCGCTTTAGTGGGAGGATGTTCTGGAACTTCGAATGTTCTTGCTGGAAAGATCTATGGATTGGAGGCTAAAGGTACGCAAGCGCATAGCTGGGTGATGGCTTTTCCCAGTGAACTTGATTCTTTTAGAGCTTATGCTGAAATTTATCCAGATGATTGCATACTTCTAATTGATACGTACGATATACTTGAAGGAGCTAAAAACGCAATCATCGTAGGAAAGGAACTTGAAGAGGAAGATAAAAAGCTTCGAGGCGTTAGAATAGATTCGGGTGACTTAGCTTATTTTAGTAGAAAAGTACGAAAGATGCTTGATGAAGCTGGTTTAGATTATGTAAAAATAGTAGCATCTAATGATGTCGACGAATATATTATCGAAGAAATTCAAAGGCATAATGGAGCTGTAGATTTATGGGGGATAGGTACTAAATTAGCAACTTGTAAAGATGATCCCGCTCTCGGAGGCGTATATAAGCTAGTCGAAATGAATTCGGAACCAAAATTAAAAATTTCAAGTAACGTCGAGAAAACTACCATCCCCTGTAAAAAGAATCTGTTTAGAATTTACGATGAGAATAATTTTATGGCTGGAGACATCATGGAAGTTCTCGAAATAACCAAACTCAAAGAAGAATATGTCTACGATCCCTTAAATCCGATGAGATTTTATAAAGTAAGAAACCCTTCTAGAGTGGAACAACTCCTTGAATTACGGATGGACGGAGGAAAGATTGTAAAAGAATATAAAGGCTGGAGACAAGCTCGAAAAAATATGGAAAAAGACATAGAATATTTATC
>WJKD01000695.1 GCA_014729315.1 Promethearchaeota archaeon
CTCCAGCCCGCTCCACGCCGGATCAGTGAAAAACGACCGCGGCGGCACCAGCAGCGTATTCCCGTAAACCAGACTCCCGCCGCCAACGCCGCTGCCGCCTAAAATCAGCACGTCATTCAGCAGATACAGCCGCTGAATCCCGTAACAAAAAAGCTGCGGCGCCCATAAAAACTTTCTCAGATTCCAGCTCGTTCTGGCAAAGTCCTGCGCCCGAAACCGCTTGCCGCACTCCACAACGCACACCCGGTATCCCTTCTCCACCAGCCGCAGCGCAGCCACACTGCCACCGAAACCGGATCCGATAACTACATAATCATAATCCATCTCTCCCTCCTAAATGTTAAGATTCAATAATAAACAATTCGGGGGTAAATGTCAAGATTAATGTAATGGGCGGGATAAAAATTGGGTGGATACTGAATATTTACTTTAAATTAACACTGTCTATTTCGTAAATTTTTTGTTGACATTTAATATTTTATTTGTTATTTTGTTTGCAAAATTGATGTGTAGGAAAAGGTTTATTTTAACACTGCTTAATAGTTGAGAATCATCTTCGGCAAATATCAGAAAAAATCATTTGGAGGCAGCAATGGCAAGAACTACTAAATCAGAAAAAAAAGAAATAAATAATATATCTGCTGAAGCTTCAACCTCAACTTCCCCCAAAAGTGGAAAGCCCAAAAAAGACTCATCTGAAATAATTGAGCCAAAAGATGTTGTCACAGCTATCTTTAATTCACTTCGAGAGGAACCACTGGACGATGCCGATGATATCAGAAATAAAATTATTAAACGTTATCTAAAACAAACTATCAAAAAACATGATATTGCAAATCAATATAATCTTTTGATACTACATGATGAAGGAAGAATGGTAAAAAATGATGCAGACAATATTTATGCTGCTGCTACAAAATTCCCTGAAAAGAAGCCAATACTACTAATTTTATATTCTGACGGTGGAATAATTGGATCTGCTTATTTAATCAGCAAGCTTTGTCGAGAATATTCAAATGGAAAATTTGTCATTGTTGTACCAAGAAGAGCAAAGTCTGCTGCTACTTTACTTTGCTGTGGATCTGATGAAATACATTTGGGTAGTCTAAGTGAGCTAGGACCGATTGATCCACAAATTGGGAATTTGCCGGCACTTGGATTAAAAAATTCTGTTGAACATATTGCAGATCTAATTGAAAAATACCCGAAAGCATCGGATATGTTCGCCAAGTATCTACATCTATCTCTGCAACCTATGCATCTTGGATATTTTGAAAGAGTTGCCGAATCAGCAGTTCAATATGCAGAAAGGCTGCTAAAAACACATACTAAAAATTTAAAATCTGAACCCTCGAAAATTGCAAATGATTTAGTTTACTCATACAAAGATCACGGATTTGTAATAGATGCTTTCGAAGCTCGTGAAATCTTTGGTGACAAGATAATAAAAACAAATACCGATGAGTATAAATTAGGAAATAGTTTATACAATTCTTTAATGTTCATTAATAATATAGCAGATGTTTTAAAAAATGCTTTTTATTTTATTGGATCATGCGATTCTGATCCTAATTTTGTAAAAAAAAGAAACTGATTTTTTAGTATGAAACACGGCATCTGTAAATTATGTTTAAATAAGAAGGAACTGCATAACTCTCATATAATACCAGATTTTGTGTTTAGGTATATCAGAAAATCTGATCGTCAACTTATTGCATATAGAGAACCCAATAAGGTTGTCCTTTTTAAAAATGACTCTTTCTCAGAATATTTGCTTTGTACTGAATGTGAAAAGCAGATAAAGATATTTGAAGATTATGTAAGACAATTTCTATTTGATATATTCAACATGCCAATTATTATAATAGAAGAACCAGGAGTGACCAGGTATAGCAAATTAAAATTCAATCTTTTCAAAAAATATCTTTTATCTGTGCTTTGGCGTGCGAGTGTTTCTAATAATAAGTTTTATTCGAAAATTGATTTAGGGACCGAAGATAATGAATTATTACGTCAAATACTATATTCTTCAGAAGACATTACATACGATATATTTCCATGCAAGCTTGTTCAAATATATGATGATGATCTTGAAGCGAGAAATTTAAAAATTGACTATCGTAGTATATTATTACAGCCATTTCAATACAAAGAAAAAGAAATTATCTTCGTCTATGCAGGGCTGGTCTGGTCTTATTATAAGAATTTTGATGCGACAAGGTCAATTTTCAATGGCGTTTTGTCCAAAGATGGTGATCTGGTGGTACCTAAAGAGACAATGAAAGAACACCCATATTTATTTGATTTTATTTTTGAAGCAGTAAGCAAGAGTAAAAAGAAAGGTAAGTTTTCTCAATTATAAATATTGAAAACATAATCGGAAAAGCGGGGATTCTACCCCCTCCCCCCAACCAATCCCCAAACCCATTTCCCACACTTTTCTATCGACTTTTCAAAATTAGTATGCTATATTTATCCAATTTAAATTTTTCGCGTCGACGCAAAGTAAACGGTGTGGTGAATTTGTAACTACCAAAGTACGGAAGTACTCCCCTTCTTCAGTATGTTCCTCTTTGAAATGCCGCTGATTGCGTCATTCCGAATTCTTTACAGCCTAAAAAACACTTGATTTAAATGGAAAATAATCTTAAATTGTAAAAGTGAATGATAAATTTAAGGGATAAAAGATGTATACAATTGCATTTGAAAATAACGATATCATTGTTCGATTCAACGAAGATTCGGTCGATAAAAAATTGCTTGCAGACTTTCTGGAATTTATCGAGATCGAGCAGATCAGAAAAAAAAGCAAATTGACTGAAAAGCAAGCCGAGA
>WJKD01000696.1 GCA_014729315.1 Promethearchaeota archaeon
CAAACGGTAAAGGCGCCACCTAGATTGTGAGCCAATCCTATTTTCGCATCTGGAACCTGTCTCCCTTCAGCTCGCCCTTGAAGTTGTTTGCTAACTTCTGTCAACATACGACATCCTGTACTACCAATTGGGTGTCCGAAACTCTTTAAGCCACCAGATGGATTAACCGCAACTTCACCGTCCCAATTAAATGTCCCATTCTTTAGATCCTCCGCAGCTTTACCTCTTTCACAGAACTGTAAATCTTGACAATTCAACAATTCCGTAATGGTGAAACAATCGTGGACTTCTGCTAAATCAACTTCAGTTCGCGGATTCGTAATACCCGCTTCTTTGTAAGCTAATTCTCCCGCCTTTTCTGTCGCTGGAAAGTGAGTAAATTCCGAACCTGGACCTCCAGGTGGAACATACCATGGAAAGTTAGTCTGAGCTGAAATAGCGTTTGCTTTAACTAATATGTAGTCGTCTGCGTGGGCATAGCTTTCTGCTAATTCAGGAGTTGTAAGTATTAGAGCAGCGGCACCATCACTCATGGCACAACAATCGTATCTGCCAAGGGGATCTGCAATCATTGGAGCCTTCATCACATCTTCAACCGTAACTTCGCTTCTAAAATGAGCTTTTGGATGATGAGCACCGTTTGAATGATTTTTCACAGCAACTCTGGCTAGATCTTCTTTCGTCCAACCATATTCGTGAAAACTTCTGGTGGCAGCCATTGAAAACATTGCAGGTGCCGAAGGCGTTGGATATAGGGGGTGTCCAAAAATAGTAAATCCCGGTAAACCGCTTGAACCCTCGTCCATAAGCTTTTCAACACCGCAAGCTAAAGCGACATCATACGCGCCTGACGCAATAGCAAAACACGCATTTCTGAATGCATCCATTCCGGAAGCGCAATAATTTTCAACTCTCGTTGCTGGTTTTCCGTCTAAGCGTAAGATATCCTCAACCATACCACCGGATAATCCCGTGAAATAATAAAAAATTCCGATCCAACTTGCATCAATTTCAGTCTTCTGAATCCCTGCGTCTTTACAAGCAGATTGAAAAGCTTCAAACAATAAATCATATTGATTCTTATCCCATCGCTCGCCATATTTCGTCATATCGCAGCCAATTATGGCTACCTTATCTCTTATTCCTTTTCTAACCATTCTTCATCAACCTCCTTAGTTTCTACCTCTTACGGGTCTACATTTCCAATAATAGTTCTTAAAATCAGCACCTTCGTGTTCCTTTCTGAAAGTTAGCTCAACTTCCATACCAATTTCCACATTTTTTTCTGGATTCTCAATCTCAGTCATATTAACTAGTATTCTTCCTCCTCCATCAAGATCAACAACGCATCTAGGCACAGGAGTATCCAAATAGCTCCCTCCTACGAGATGATCTAAGGTGAAAGTAAATAGATTTCCCTTCAAAGATAATTTTATCGGTTCCATCTGATCATCTGCCTTGCATATATAACAGGATCTGAACATATCCGGATATTGGATCGCACCACAATTTTTGCACTTAATACCATACATCCTATAAACTGATTTAGAATCTCTCCAAATAGTGACTGCAGAGCTTTTTCTCACATATCTATCCTTTTCTAAAAGTTCTTTATACTCCAAGAATAAGTTATAGTTTTTCACTTGAGTCATAGATTTTTGATGTCCATTTACACCCATTCTCGTTTTTCCTAACGAGCGTAAAGCTTTTCTGTCTCGAACTTGTAATAATAGCGCATCTGCACCATCACCATAACCCGCTAAGATGATTTTATCGTCTTCCTTAGGTCGTCTCAAAGCCGAAATCAATAACATAAACGGCATGGGAGTTCCGAGGTCTCCAACTTGGAAAAACAAACCATTTTGCGCAACCCCTCTGGGAAATTTCATCATCTTTCCAATTCTCCCTTGTAAGCGTGGATTATTATAATAATAACAAGCAGCTGCGATTGATTCGGGTGTCAAATTATTTCTCTTTAGTAACTCGCCCATTGCCTTTGTAATGCTCTGAATGTAAAATCGTGCGTCCATTTTTACTTCAAAAGTCCGAATGAATTTGTCTTCATCTGCTCTCTTCCATGGTCCAGTAACATTTGCCGATAAAGAATAATAATCATCAATAGAGAGAGGGATTGAATCTTCGTCAGCAATAAGCAAGGCCGCAGCACCATCAGCAAAACCATATTCCCACATCGTTGCAGGCTCAGGCTTACGCATATCTGCAGCAACCACTAAAATGCTTTTAATATCTTCGTTAGCTTTAATTGTATCAACTGCTCTTGTAATGGCAGTTGTACCAGCTTTTAATGAATCTGTAAAATCTGCGGTAAGGATATCTTCTCTTAAGTCAAGAACTGTCGCAATTAACGAGGCAGAATCTTTTTCAGTATACACTTGTGTAGTTGAAGCGAAAAATAAACCATCGATTTCTTTCGGATCAAAACCAGAAATACAATCTATTCCAGCTTCAACAGACATAGTAATCGTATCCTCATCTTGCATCGCAATTGCTTTAGTACCCGGTATTATAGGAAAATCCCATGCTTTTCCTATTAATTTACGAGGCAACAAATACTTAGGTAAGTAAGCACCATAAGACTTTATACCAATCATATTATAACCCGTCTTTTCTTTTTTAATGTTTTTTAGGATTTATTTATTATATGTTAAGTAATAATTAAGGTTTTGAATTATTTTAATGTTTAATTTTTTCTCTTCTGAAGTCCTAAAAAAGTATTACGCGTATACAAATGAATAAATTTTTAATTTTAGACTAGTCAATATGACGAAAAAGTATCATTTTAGACACTAAATGTTTTCAAATAGTTAAGAATAATTAGAATTAGTTAATTTACATTAAAATCAATCTATTCACTAAATTCCTTCTTTCTTTTAAAATTAGCTCCTATTTCTTAAGTGTTTTCATATTGTTATTAATTCGAAATAAACGCAAGATTATGATTTGAGAAATCGAAAAGAATGATTGGTCAGCGGCTATGATTTAAGAATTAAAGATAAACTAATCCATTGGTTTTGAATAAGTTCTCTCCTATGATGGTCCCCCCATATTTTTATTATTGAATCGGTTAATCTGAAGGAATGTCGTTGAAACTATACCCTTTTTACCATATTCTAGCTATTAGCTCCTTTATAGGATTATCATTTAGATTTACAAATTTTTTAAATATTTGTTAATCGTTTGTATTCTAAGCGTTCTCCACTTAAGTTCTCAAGACTTTTTCAACTTTTTAGAGGGCTCATCAGAGGCCGAAAGGGTTATCATTGGCATTTGGTTTAAATTTGAGTTATTACGAGATTTCGGATATTGGATATAAAGTCTTAAACAAGATAAAAACTCGAAACTTAAAATTACTGATTATTGATTTCTTTATTGTTGTCATCACGAACAAGAAATTGTTAAAATATCTTTTTTAAAAATAAATATCATTACCTTAGAAACCAAAATATAATAATTTGTATTTTTTGGTTTGTATTTAATCATAAAAAATAGGTATAGAACAATTGATTAAAAGGAAAATACAATATCTTTTACTAATAAGTTAATTCGTTTATATAGCTGTTGGACTCAATTTTACAAATCATAAACCTATTAATTCTGGAGATTTAGATAAAAGCCCAAAATCATTACCTAAAGCGGCTAATTATCAACTAATACAAAATAATATTTTGGAAAGTATTTATTTGGATTATTCTATGGATATTGCTATAGATGCTGAAGGCAATAGATATATTACCGGATATAGATATCCCAGTGAAACTGTAGAAGGATGTTTGAGCTTTTTATTTAAGGTGAATAGTAATGGAAATTTACTGCTTAATATTACAGTTGGCAATAATGGGACCTTTAGTGAAGCTTTAACATTAGATGAGGACGGAAATATATATGTCACGGGTTATAATGATGATACAATTGGTGGTGAAATATTTGCTTTTGTCGAAAAATTTAATAATACCGGTCATTCAAAATAGAATATCACATGGAGAAAACCAGGTATTAGCGAACAAAGAGCGAGGGAAATAGCCGTAGATAAAGATGGGAATATATTTGTCGTTGGAGAGATAGAAGAGTCAAATACTGACGCATTCCTTACTAAGTTTAATAGTAGCGGCCATTCAAAATTCAATAGAACTCGAGAGGGTATGTATGACTGAGACGATTGTTTTGGTAAAGCTATCACATTAGATGATGACGGAAATATTTATATAACAGGGCAGAAAAGCGATAATAGTTTCGGGTTTATCGAAAAATATAACAATACGGGAGATTCAAAATTCAATGCTACTTGGTTCACAGGGGAGTCTAAATTTTTTACAGAAGACATCGTCTTAGACGCTTCAGGCAATATCTATGTTACTGGAACTGAAGAAGATTTACAAACATCGAATCAAGATGTTTTCATTGCGCAGTTTAACAATACTGGACATTCAAAAATGAACATCACCTGGGGTTTTCCTAAGAATGAAACCACAAATTCGGGAATAGAGAATGCGAAGGGGATTGGAATAGATGCATTAGGGAATATCTATATTACAGGAGTAAAAAACGGGACTGTTGGAGACTTTGGTACAACCGGAACCGCCTGTATGGCTGCATTTAATGGTGCTGGCAATTCTATACAAAATTTTACATGGGGTGGATCCGCTCCTTATTATTCAGATGCTGGAACGGGAATAGTGGTAGATAATATTGGAAAAATCCACATAACTGGTCAATATTATAGTACTGCTACAATG
>WJKD01000697.1 GCA_014729315.1 Promethearchaeota archaeon
AACGGCATATAAAAGACCCCTTCGTGTCTATTTTATTATGTAATACAATTATGAATATAAAAAAATTTTCAAACAATCAATATGTTGCTTGGTATATAAAATAAGTAAGTCAGCAAGTAAAATTTAATCCTTAAAGACAATAACTAATAATTATTCATTTTATTTTCGGATTCATTTAAAATATATTCAATTCATTGATTTTGGATTCTTTAAGACTAAGTTATTAAGCCTTGATCGAATTAAATTTTACTAAAACTTATACTTATATAAATTAGGTTTCTTAAAACTCATTTTCAGATTTACAATTTGGGCAAACCCAAATTTGATTCGAAAAATCTGCATTCAAACTCGAATTTGTGATTTTAAAGCCGCAATAAGGACAAAAATTCGGAATCTGGACTATTTTTTGAGTTTTCTGAGGTAATTTATGGCAAGGAGTATTTTCATCGAGCGATATGGTCTCTATTAAATTCTGAATATACATTTCTCTGTGAGGAGCAATTTTAGCAACTTGGTTGTAAGTATCTATAGCGTTTTTGTAGTCTCCAATTTCTTTATAGAAATTGGCAAGGTCGAACATAATTATATCGTCTTTGGGGTGGAATTTCAGACAATGTTGCACGATTTCAATGGCTTGGTGTAGGTCGTTAGCTTTTCTGTAAGTTTGAGCCAATTTTCTATAGGCTTTTTTGGAGAAGGGATTGATCTCAAGAGCCTTCTTATACATTTTTACGGCGCGAGCAATATTCCCCTTTTTTCTGTATCTATTTCCTTTTCTCAGGAGTCTTTTCAGCGTTTTATAAGCATTCATTATATCCTTCGGTGCGTCTTCTATTAAGATTATCTATTATCGAATATTTAAATATTAGTAGTCTTATTACTCTATTAAAATTTTAAAAACGTACAAATAAAGTAATATAGAGGAATTAGAATTGGGATTAATATCTGGGTTAAGAGGAAATGCCGGCGTTGTTGACCAGGATAAATTATACGAAGAGGTCGGCCCGCTATTAGTTGAAGGAGAAGAAATCGGAATTGGTTTCAAGGTTCTCCGGGATAAATTTATTTTTACCAATTATAGACTTATTATTATGAATAAACAAGGTCTCACTGGTAAAAAGGTTGATTATCTATCGATTTTATATAGCGCAATAAGTCGATATAGTATTGAAACATCTGGTCATTTTGACCTCGATGCGGAACTTAAAATTTGGATTTCCAGCCAAGAACTGCCGATTCTCGACCAGAAATTCAATAAAAAAGTTAATATTTACGACTTACAGAAAGTTTTAGCAACACATCTTTTTGGAGATGCGAATACTTTATAGGATTTCAAATAATGATATTTCTTTCTTTTTTTTTTCATTAATTTCTCTGAGTTCAGCTTATTTGCTATCTTAATAACTGAAGAATGTGGAAATAAAATCTATATTCCTTAGCTCCAAAAACTAATAATTAACTTTTTCAAAGATTAAAAGAATTTGTGGAACAAGATAAATATTGTTAAGAAGACGCCAATTTTATTACTTATGTTTTTCGGAAGCCAAGACGATGTTTTTTGAAGACGAGGTTCAATGTTAAGGTAAACACCTTTGATTATTATCTGTTATAGGCTTATAAAAAATGTTAAATTTCAATTACTAAAGGAATTAATCGAGAGCTATAAACATCTCTTAATGAATGAAGCTTCCGTAATATTATGTTCATGTAAAAAAAAGGTATTATCATAGTTGGAGAACTATGAGTCGAGAACTTACCACTTTTCCTGCAAGAACGAGATTAGCTGGTTTCGAGATATTTTTTTCTCTTGTAAGGATAACCAGAAGTTTTCATCATCAACTCGTTCGATTACCACATTCTCATTTCCCTTACCCGTAAAACCCATACAGCTTGGAATCCCTTCTGGGTTGCTGTCCGGAATTTTATCAAGGAACGAGATTAATTGATCAAAATCTATTCCTTTATAATCGATGGTTTCGCCATCGCCGGTAGCAGTCCAGGATTCATCGATGCTTTGAACCCATATATCTCTTTTATTTGACATTTTTTTTCACTTATTGATTTTTTGTGTGGTTAATATGAATACTTAATTTTAAGTATTTCTCAATATATTAGCTTAAGTTTTCGTCTTCAATGAACAATAAAATTAGGGGAGAATAAGGTCGGATGCATGGTCAATTATATAGAGATCCAGCCCTTTTATTAAAAAGTCAATCCTGTTTATAGATTAATTATTTATTAAGCCAATATAGGGATTCTGGGTATTAGGTCTTCCAGATTGCTTAGATGATTGGTGGAGTCGGAGGGAATTGAACCCTCGGCCTTTCGCATGCCAAGCGAACGATCTGCGACTAATCCACGACCCCACTAGAGAACAAACTTAAAACAGCGCAACATATTAGAAATAGATCGTAGATTTGTAAAATATATAATATACAATTTTTAAAAAAAATTGCGGTTTTTAGCAATTCAGTTTTTAGCAAATTAAAATAACAAATAAATATCAATGATTACATAACACATCTATGAAATCTTTTTTTAAAAAAAGTAGCCTTATCTTCTTAACAATCATCCTTACGATTAATTTCGCACCATTAGTACTCAATTCAAAGAATCCTAACTCAATTGCTTTAAGTTCGAATTTAAAAACTAAACAGAATGTTCCTAATCTCTCTATTCACGATTTAAATGAGTTAATTGAAGGGGAGGAAGAATTAAAAAAACAATTAGATATAGTTCAGTCAAAATACGATGAACAACTCAGCAAGATGTTAGGGAATATTAACTACGCACCAGGTCAAGCTACCGAAAAAGTGAAAGTGATAATATCCTTTTCTGAAAGTTTGTCGAAAGAAGAGAGAATACAAGGGATTGACGAGATATTCGACGATTACGACATTATTGACAATTACGACATAATACCAGCAACTTATATAGAATGTACTCTCCAAGAACTTATAGCGCATTCAAAACTAATTAACGAGCATCAGAGCATTACCAGAATTTCCGAATCTAAACTTTACCGATCTCCGGCATTTGAAAACGATTTTCCAAAAGTATCTGCATTAAATAAGGACAGTTTCGAAAATTGGTGGGTACCCGCTGTGGGCGCTGACAGTATTTCTTACGATGGAACGGGCGTCCGAGTGGCAGTCATAGATACTGGGATTTATCATCATCCCGATTTAAATGTCGTTGCCGACAACGAATTTGTCACCGGGAGCTCAACAACTTCCGATGGGAACGGCCACGGAACACATTGTGCGGGTATTATTGGGAGTGACGGTGGAGGCTCGGGAGGAGAATATCGAGGTGTAGCTCCTGGCGTATCTCTTATTAACGCAAAAGCTGGTTCAGACGAGGGGGGTTTATATGAAGCAGATATTATAAGCGCTATAGATTGGTGTGTTGATACTGCAAACGCTGACATTATCTCGATGAGTTTTGGAGGGGGAGCACCAGATCCGTATGATTCTATAACTGAGGCTATCGCAAGCGCGACTTCGCAAGGTGTTATCTGCGTAGTTGCGGCAGGAAACGAAGGTCCGGATTACTTTACTGGTTCCTCACCCGCCTCTGGAGTTGACGCAATAAGCGTAGGCGCTACTGACGAGAACAATAATATCGCCTCCTTTACTAGTTGGGGGCCAACATATACTTATCTGGGATATCCAGATGTTGCTGCTCCTGGAGTCGATATAATCTCAACGGAAGCCGCCAATTCTTTAAAAAGCACTAGTTTACGCTATGTTGGCAATTATTTCGATTTTTCCGGAACCGCAGATTACATACCACTATCTGGGACGAGTATGGCATGTCCTATGGTCGCAGGTATATTAGCAATATTAAAAGAAGCATATCCATATCTTACACCCGAAGCTGCAAGAATAGCGTTGTTAGAAGGAGCGTATAATATATCGAAAAAGTTTCAAGACGATTATCTTAAAGCAGGAGCGGGTATTGTAAATGTTTCTGCTTCGCTGAATTATCTAGAACAAATTGAAAGTCTTTATACGGACTATAACGACACAGCCAAAGTGTATCCCAATATTTTACCGTTTCAACCCTACGATTTTGTGAACTTTCCTGGTGAGAGTCAAAAATTTAATCTCACGATAATTTCGGGAGCCTCAATAAATTTTGACTTTGAAATTCCTACAATAAATGGGTTATCGCTTAAGATGGACGAACAGAGTCCTAATTTCGCTGACCCTGGAGTATTATTCTCAACACTCGAAATAAAAGTAGAAAAAGACGCCATGCCAGGAATCAGAACTTTCCAAATTAATCTAACCTCTGGAGGAAGAGTCTACGACACAATTAATGTTTCATTAGAAATCAAAATACCAGAGTATCGCATACTGATGGACTCGTATCACGGTATGAACGACCTCATCCCCGAATTTTCGCATTATCAAATGGGATTTCACGAAGCGATGACCGATATAGTAGACTTAAACATTTCAATCGATTACAGCATGGAGTATTGGGATCCAGATTACGATAAAAACACTGATAATTCAATTCTCACCGATGAAAAACTCAATCAGTACGATCTTGTGGTATTGCAAACGCCTATTTTACCTTACAATCCTATAGAAATTACCAATCTCGTTAATTATTATAATGAAGGGGGAGATATTTTATTCTTAGGGACCAGATACCAAGACATGTGTGTTGAAAACATTAACCCTCTTTTTTCTGAGCTGGGCGTTGATATTCAGATCAAAAAAGTGGATGTAGAGAATTTTGTATGGATTGGATATGGTGCCTTTGGTTACTATCAGAATGTATCAGATCTGGATGAGCACGCTATTTTCGAAGATGTTAACGGATTTATATGGCAAAGGGGTACAGCTTATACGGTATCAGGAAACGCAGATTCTATCGCGAGTTTGAGCGGAGAGACGGTGGTTGCGGCGTATAACGGAAGCTCTGAGGGAAAAGGAAACTTTGTTGCTTTTGGCGATTCTACGTGGATATTTAACGAATACGACGACGAGAGTTTTTATGAGGACCATAACGCTTTGTTGAATAATTTGTTCGCTTATCTGCTACCAAGAGAGGAGGTGTCATTGACTATAGAATTAAGCTCGTATTGGTCGAGCAGTGCTCAAGTAAATATCTCTATCTACGCAATGGACCAAGAAAGTAACGAGCCTATAACATCGAGTGTTCTAGATTCCTATCTTAATATATCTATAAGCGGACCCGCGTCCGATATGATTTTAATGAATTCGCCTACGGACGGTGTTGCTATTAACACTACATATGATCTCCCCTTAACAAGTACTTCGCCATATACAATAAGCGTGAACTTAACCATTGAGGGAAAAACCTATAACAAAACGGCAAAGATACTATATTATGCTAGTGGATTAATGCCCCAAATCACGGACTTGGGGTTCAATGACGACGATGTTAGTCGTTCAGGTATTGATTCTGTAGACCTAACAGCCACAACGGATCTAGGCAATTATGATGTTAATGCTTATTTAACTGTTTATTCTGGGAATCCCTTTAACTATAAGGGAGCCCTTAATAAAACCATTAATCTTGCTAAGATTGCTCCTTTAGTATATGAGAATAGCTTTGATCCATCCACTAGTGACCCATCAGGATACGCATCGGTATATATCCTTCCAGAAGATTTAGGTTCTGGGTATATTAATCCAAACTCACAAAGACTGTACATTGAAGTGGAAAATTCAGCACCTCAGTTTGATATAAGTAATTCGGAGTTTCGATTTGAAGATGGAGACGAATCCTTTCAAGGTTCGCAAGGATTCTATTTTGAAATTGCACAAGGAGAGGAAGTTGATTTCGAAGTGGTGGTCGCTGACAGCATCGACAGCACAGCGAATTTACGTGTATTCGTTAACTTTTTTGTATCCTTAATAACTCCAAGCACATTTGTTGTGAGTGAATTAAGCTATAGTTCTGGCAAGTTCGTTGGGGATATAGAAATTCCTGAAGCGATGTCCTATAACACGCTTGGAGGTACTACTGCTATCTCGACAGAGACTGATGTGCAAGAAGATTCTCGCTATATTGGTATACTTTACGTGACGGTGATTGACAAAGAAGGTGCAGCGAGTGCCTTCCTTATCTATCTTGAGGTAGTTGAGGATTCAGACGATGACGAAGAGAGCATTACTGACGACTTCTTAATCCTGTTTTTAATAATCGCGGGATTAATCGCAATTGCGAGCATAATTATCGTCGCCGTAGTCTTAATTAATAAACGCAAGAAAGGCGATGACTACCTTTACGAATATTAATATTAAATGTAATATCTTATCATTATTTCTTTTTTTTGTTCATGTTTTATTAATTTTAAATAATTAAGAAAAAGTTATATTTTTATAATCGAAACAGATCCGTCTTTTTGACCTATATAGGCAGCTTTAGCTATATTAATAAATAATCCCGTGTCGACTACACCAGGAATTGAAAGTAACTTTTGATTGATACTATCTGGGTTCTCTATAAGGCCAAAATCAACGTCAATCACGAAGTTCCCATTGTCTGTAACTAGTGGACCCGCTTTTGCTTGGGCCATCCGCAGTACCGGCTTTCCGCCTAGTTTTTGAAATTTATTCATAAGTGGGACGTACGCAATTGGAATAACTTCAATTGGAACGCCTTTTTTCCATTTCTCTCCAAGTTTGCTAGACCTCTTCCTAAAATCGGCAATTACAATCATTTCTCTCGAGTTTGATGCAATTATCTTCTCTTGAACTAAACATCCGCCTCCACCCTTTATAAGATTAAGATCCTTATCTATCTCATCAGCACCGTCTATATCTACATCAATTTCTGGATATTGATCCAATGAAACTAATTGTAAACCATATTCCACAATAAGTTGATAAGATTGGAACGAAGTGGGAATACATTTTAATTTTAAATCTTCTTTTTTATTCATTTCGGCAATCTTTTTAACCGCATAAACTACAGTGGACCCGCTGCCGATACCTATAATCATACCTTTCTTAATGTGGTCTTCCACGGCTTTTTCTGCGGCTGTTTTTTTCCCTATTTCAATTAAATCTTCACTCATATCTTTTCACATTTCAATTTTTGCTTTGATATCATTTATTATGAAATCTGTTGGTAGAATTTATTTTAATAGATTTAAAATACGGATAGCCAGATAGGCTGCGTTATCTCCACGGTCGATACCAACGCACGCTACAGGTACTCGTGGGGGCATTTGAACGATCGATAATAGAGCATCCAAACCGCCAAGCTTAGCATTAACAGGTACTCCAATTACGGGCTTTTCTGTCTTAGATGCAATAACCCCAGGCAGAGCAGCGGCTAAACCTGCCACAGCGATAAATATTTTCGCATCACTATTTTTTATATATTCGTCTAACTTCTCGGGATCTCGATGGGCGGAGATAATTTGAAGGTCGTAATTTACATTGTTTTCTTTTAAAACCCTTTCCGCCTTTTCGTAGATGTCTTTATCAGATGTACTTCCCGCAATAATCGCTACAAATCGATCTTCTTGAGAATCTTGGTTTAATTGAGTCATAATAAATCTAAATGTGTGATGATTAAAAACCATTATATCTAAATTCCAAAATAAAATATCATAAATTGACAAAAACAGTAAATTCCTTTTTTCATCTTGACTATTGATTTATCAAAAACTTTAATATTTTTTCACAACTCCATAATGTAATAAAATTTATATTGTATAAACAAAAAAAAGTGAAATAACAAAATGGTCGAAACTAAAGAAGTATGGCTTATTGATTACGCACGAACTGCATTTTCGCGCTCGCGACCTGGCTCGCCTGAGCGAGATGTCTTCGGAGATCAGAGAGCTGACGAATTAATGGCGCAATTATTGATGAAATTTTTTGACGATAAATTAGCGGCGAAAGGTATTAAAAAAGAAGATGTTGACGAGTATACCATAGGTGCAGCAATGGGTGTCGGAGAGAATTGGACTTACGGAGGCAGATTACCCCTCTTTATGGCAAGCTTTCCTGTAGAGGTACCGGGGTTATTTGTAGATCGTCAATGCGGAAGCGCTGGCAGTGGATTTCATGTTGGCACAATGGAGATTATGTTAGGTTATAGTAAAACCACGCTCTGCGGTGGATTTGAACATATGACGCGAGTTGGAATGGACTTGAAGTCAAATCCTCATATTAAACCAAATTTATTGATGATTAATAAAAAGAGTAAGTGGTATAGACCTAAATACGATCTCTTAACGACTACGAACATGTTACAGACTGCCCAAAAATTATACGAGTATCTTACTCCTGCGTTTACAAAAGAAGATCTAGACAAATTCGGAGTGAGAAGTCACAATCTCACCGTTGAGAATCAAGAAAAAGGTTGGTTTGACGGAGAAATTATTCCCATCGAAGGACATGCAGAAGGAAATCCCGACGAAAAAATGCCTATTACAAAAGATATGGCTGCTCGAAAATCCAAATTGGAAACAGTAGCAAAACTAAGGCGACTTTCAAAACCTTTCTATTTGAAAAAGAATTGGAAAGGAGAAGATATCGGTGGAAGGAAAGGATACATCGAACGAGAAGGGGGCAAAGACGGCGTTATTACAGCAGGTAATTCATCGCCTCTAAACGCTGGAGCGACAATCAGTTTATTAATGGAAGCTGAGGAAGCCAAATCAAGAAATCTCGAACCACTAGCAAAAGTCAGATCTATAGGTTGGGCTGGCGTAGATCCCACTATTATGGGTTGGGGGCCAATCCCCGCGACTGAGATGGCTCTTAAACATGCTGGATTACAAGCTGATGATATCGGTCTCTGGGAAATTAATGAAGCATTTTGCATCGTAGCGTTAGGATGTATGCATTACTTTAATATTCCCGAAGAAAAAGTTAATATTAAAGGCGGATCCACAGCAATCGGTCATCCATTAGGCTCAACGATGGTCAGATTACCAGGTACACTTGCCCGCATTATGAAAGAGAAAAAAGTCAAATACGGTATCGCGAACGCGTGCTGTGGTGGCGGTCAAGGCGTAGCTATCTGCTTAGAAAATCTCGACGCATAAGTCGAATTATATAAATTTATTTTTTTCTATAAAATTTAACTTCTTTTTCCTTCTTAAAATTTAAAAGAACTAATTTTGAGCATTTTTTGAAGGTAATTAAAAAAATAGAATTAAATCTTTTTTCCACATTTATCGCAAAATTTAGCGACTGGTCGATTTAAAGTCCCACAATTATTACATAATTTATGATTTTTGGGTTCTTCACTCAGAGATATAGATGGTTCAGTTGGTTCTGACTTATCCTTTTTTATAGCATCTATTTTCCTTCTTAAATCGTTTTTAGCCTGGATAGCGTAAGTCAAGTTCTCATTATAACTTGTTGCTTTATCATAATAGTATAGTGCCTTTTGAAAGTCCTTTAAAACGAGTTCATATAGCAGTCCGGTGTTGTAGTAGCAATAACTATAATCTGGTTTAATTTCTAATGCTTTGTTGTAATTTTTCAATGCCTCATCATATTTACCCAAATTAAACTGGGCAATACCCAAATTATACCACGCGCGGTGGTTCATTGGGTCAATCTCTGACGCTCTCCTGAACATCTCCTCTGCGCGCTCAACTTCGAGGTCCCACTGCTCATCATTTAGAAATCCTCCATAATCTATAAGCGTTTCAACCAAATTCTCTTTAATCTCTTTAGATTGAGGCTCATCTCTAAACAAATTTTCTACAATTTCAATAGCGGCTTCATATTTGTGTTCTTTTCGAAATCTAATGGCTTTTTCTAGTTTTTCCTTAATTTTTTTTGAAACAGACATAAGGGTTCAAACATCTAATGTATTAAAAAATCAATAAGAAGAAATCGTAACTTATTGTATAAATTTTCCTTATATAAAATTTGAATATTTCAAATTTGAAAAATTTTAGCCTTTTAATAAATGATCTAATAGAGCGATAATTGTTGCGAAACTCGATATTTTTTTTATAGTTTATGCTTTCTTTTTAAAAAACTCTAATTTTGAATGATCTATTTACGAAATGTTTATATACAAGTCAATAACATTGATAGATATCAAAGAAATCTAAAAAGGAAAGAAATTAAAAAATAAGCGTGATATAAACATGGCAATATATAAAAGTATCCAATTGGTTGGAACAAGTGAAGAAAATTGGGCGGATGCAGTCAAGAATTGTTATCTTGAAGCTAAGAAGACGCTTCGAGGAATTCGAAACATTCAGATAATAGAAAGCGATGTTAAAGTGAAGGAAGATATAGATAAATTAATATATAGAGTAAGAACGCAAATTAACTTTGAAGTTGAGCGTTAATTATATGTTTTAAAAGTATTAATTACTTTTTTTTTTTGATTTATTTGCTTTTTTTATGAAAAAATTACAAAAAAAATCACAAAAATTTAAAATGTTTAAATAAAACTTCTAATATATGATTGCTCAAGGTTTAGAAACTATCGCTCTTAGGTATTTGTGGGGAGGACTAATAATTTTAGCGATCTTTATAATATGCTGCATAATTCATAATCGACTTATGAAAGATTGATAATCTAACATCTTCGAAACAATCCAAATTTTGAGATATTTACTTAATTTTCTAAAACTGATTTTTAATGTCTTAAATGGAAAAAAAATAATATTGATACCTTAGACAAGGATTATAAATAAAGAACAAATTGGAACTAAATCTCATTTTCATACCATACAAATTTAGATTTTTTAGCTCCTAATTTCATCAATAGACTTCGCATAGCACCGTCAGAATCGGGACATATATAAAATACCGTCCTTTTGTTTAATGTTTTTTTGATGTAAGATTGAAGTTCACGAAGTAAAGCCTCTTCAATTCCCTTTTTAAACGAATCTTGTTTTTTAGTTAGGACTTGGTGAATTAAAACCCTCTCATTTCCCAAATAATCTGTGAAAATGGTATAAGTTATCCACCCTATTAAATCGTCTCCTTCTTTCGCCGCAAGCATGGAATTACGATATTGTAAATTTAATGTTCTTTTATTGAGTTCTTTTTCAAACTTGTTCCAGTTTGCTTCAAAATAAAATTTTTTATTCTGTTTAAAGTTTTCAAACAATTCTTTTAAAGCGTCTTTATCTTTCCGTGGATCATATCTTTTTATTTCCATTGTTTTTCTCTCTCTATTGATTTTATGATTGACTTAATTAGTCTTTAATAATAAATATTTTTTAACATCCCATATAAATTGAATTGAGATAATAATGAAAAAAACAAACGCAGAGAAAATGGTTAACTCTAAAGCGAAAAGGATCCCATTAAAGAAGCTCGTCAGCGAAGTGGCGATCCCTCGCCCTTCTAAACCAGGAGATGCTGGTGCAGACGCACGCATTATGGGATTTAAACAAATTTCTGTAAAAGAAGGGAATAAAGATCTAATAGAAGTCGAAACGGATTCCTATAATCTTAAACCGTTGGAACGTATTGGATGTCCACTCGGATTCTCTACAGCAATTCCAGAGGGATATTATTTTCAAGTAGTTCCACGGAGTGGTTTAGCTCTTTGGGAAGGAATATCGATTCTTAACACGCCGGGAACGATAGACTCTGGTTATCGAAACGAGTGGATGGCAATAGTTGTAAATCTCTCAAATAAAGATGTGGTCTTAAAAAAAGGAGATCGGATATGCCAAATCATACTAAGTAAAGTATACAATTATGTTTTTGAGGAAACAAGTGATTTACCACAATCTAAAAGGGGATTGGGGGGTTTTGGCTCAACCGGCAAAAACTAACTTAGTTAATTAAATAGAGATAATTAAGGTTCATATTAACAGTTTTTATTATTTTATCCTTAGGATTAAAGTGATATTTGAACTACCCACACCTAAAGGTGTGAGATTCTCTACGAGTCCGCTAAGCGTTTGCTGGTGAGCATATCTTAGGGCTGTGTGTCGTAGCAAACCCTTTCCACTTTTGGAGAAAGGATTCCTCGTTCAAAGAGGATTGATGCGATAAGCCATCGTCTTCAAACTCTTTTTTTTGCTTTTTGAGTACGAATTTCGCCATAATATTGACCGCAGAGTTTAAGTCACGGTCAAGCCGATGACCACAATCGCATATAATAACGCGTTCCGAGAGGGAACGCTTCTTTTTTTTCCCACACTTCGCACACTTTTGAGAAGTATACGATTCGTCAATTCTTATTATTCTCTTACCTTGGTGCTTCGCTTTGTAGGTTAAGAATTCGACAAACCTTCCCATACTTCCCGTGTTTTGTAAACTGTGGTTTAAAGTCTTGTTCGCTTTATTACGCCTTGCGTTTCCCGTGCTTCTCTTTTTCCTCGCCATCTTCTTGACTTCAAGCTTCCCCACGATTATAGTGTTCGCCCTCGTGTTCTCTACGACTTGCTTACTTATCTTGTGCTGAAAGTCTCGGAGTTGGTTCGCACACTTCCGTTTCATCTTACAGAGCTTACTGTGATACCATCTCCATTTCCGAGAGTATCGCTTAAAATGGTCTCGTTTCGATTGCACTGCCTCGATCCTCCGTTTCCAATACTTATCGGCTCTGCGGTTTTTGAATTGGACGAACTTCCCGTCTAAATTGACCGCACTTACGATATTCCTTATTCCCAAGTCAATCGCTTGATACTTCCCGTTATCGATATACTTCTTCGGAGAGACTTCGTAGGAAACCGAGACAAACCACCTTTCTCGCGTGTTGCAATACGCTTCGACTTGCTTCACATTCGTAGCTCTCGCCGGTAAAGGATAATGCGATATATCGAAAGTGAGGTCGGGCTTCGAAGGAAGCTTGTGAGAAAAGCATACATTATCGTCGACAAGTTTAAAACCAGATTGGTTGTAGCACAAAGTCGTAAAGTGGTTCTTTCCGCGATAACTCGGAGGTCGGGCATCTTCGGCTCCATTTCGCCATAACGCAAAGAACGACTTGTAGTTTGCGTCTAGCTTTTTGAGAGTCATCTGAAGCACTTTCGAGTATACCCATTGGTAGTTGGGATACTTCTGTTTTAGTTTTGGCAACTTGTTTTGCTGGTCGGTATACGAGAGATATTTTCGTTGTTTCTTCGATTTCTTTTTGTTTCTCTTCCAATTTTGGATGCGTTCGTGCAAGGCAAAGTTATAGAACAAACGACATTTCTCCGATAAACTCCACAACGCGTCTTTCTGCGCGTTAGTCGGATAAATGCGAACTCTATGTGTCAGAAGCATCCTCGATTACCTCACGAAACATGAGGAAATGATCGGTATTTAAGGTTCACACGTGAATCGTTTAGTAATTTTTAATATATAGTAAGAAAACGTCTAATCATATAAGATCGCCTCAATTCATCTCACCCCTAAAGGAGGGTGACTTCTTGAGGCAAAGAATTAAAATGTCTAATTTACATAATAAAAATCTAAAAAAGATAAAAAATAAAGATAAAAAAGAGGGATACCCATTTACTATAAATTAAAAGAATTTAGGGAATGTTTTGCATATTTTCCTCAGCTATATTCATAATTATGGCAGAAGAAATGAGTCCAAACACAACACAGACAACGAGCATAATTATACCGATAATCAATCCAATTTTTATTCCTCTCGCGGGATCAAGCGTCCCATCTTTCCGGGTCATGAATCTTCTTTGGTAGTCTACTTGTGCTCGCTTGATATCGGAATATTTTTTCCCGCAGTTAACACAATAGCCCGTCATATCAACTTGTACTAAATGTGCCTTACATATAGCCCTACCGCAATCAAAACACGCTTGTGAAGCCTCTTCACCACAGATGTAGCATCCTTGCATTTTTTATTTTCTCCTTTAAGTTCTTTTAATCTCTAAAAGGAATAAGCATAAAAAAAGTGAACTCTATGTAAAATCTATATTCTTCTATATTTTATATATTAAAGATTATTGGGCTTGTAATTCTATTTCCTTAGTGTCCGTTTTAGCAATTTTGGCTTCACATTTGTCAAAAATCCATCATTATTGCGTTTTAATTCTTTAGTAGTAATTTATTTAGAATTTTTCATTTGAAGATTTAATTAAGCTAAAGGAAAAAAAAAAAGAGCTTAAAAGTATGAGGGAGATTGACACGAAAGTTAGAAAAATTAGAGCGGACGAACTGCAATATCTTCTCGAGTTATACGACCATCTTCATGAAAACGATATCCCAAGACCATCAGATTCTCAATTAAATAGAGTTTGGAAAGAAGTCTTCGATTCTAAATCCACAAACATTTATGTGGTTGAGAGAAAAAAAAAGATCGTCTCTTCCTGCGTTTTAACGATTATTCCAAACTTGACCAGAGGTGCCAGACCTTACGCGCTAATTGAAAACATGATAACGCATCCGGACTATAGAAGGTTGGGATTTGCCATAGCGTTACTTAGACATGTAATAAATCAATGTAAAATAAAAAATTGCTATAAAATTATGCTTTTATCTTCAAAATCCAGAGATAGAGCCCATAATCTTTACAAGAAAGGAGGCTTTAATAATGAAGAAAAATATGGGTTCGTTCTTAATTTAAAGGATGATAATATTGAATGAGCATTAATTAAAGAAATATTTTACAGATATTCATGAATCGCAATATATCTATTTTGGCGCATTCTTTAAGATTAAATTTAAATTAAGAAACTTGAAAATGTTTTATTCATTTCTCATATTAATTATTATTATAAAGATTAAGATTAGATAAAGACAACATGAATGATAATATTAATGCGAGTTCATTTGACCAGCATTTTCTCCATAAAATGTTAAATCCCGAGAGTATTTGTATATTTGGAGCAAATAATAATCTTTTAACCACTATGGGATCAATGCAACTTCGGAATATACGGTATGGAGATTTTAAAGGTGAAATCTTTCCGATCCATCCTCGCCTGGAGGAAGTCCAAGGTTATAAAGCTTATAGATCTGTATTAGACCTCCCCAAAACTCCTGATTTAGCTTTTCTGATTCTACCACCGAGAGTTATTCCCGATGTATTGGAGGAATGCGGTCAAAAAGGTATTAAAAGAGCTATCATTACCTCTGGAGGGTTTAGAGAAATCGGATCTGACGGAGTAGCTCTCTCTCAAAAAGTAATCGAAATTGTAAAGAAGTATGAGATGAGATTCATTGGACCAAATTGTCTAGGGATATACAACGGATGGTACGACCCTGAGAATATAAAATCACACTTCAATACGATGTGGATTTACGAGGTTCCAGAAAGGGGCAACATTTCAATTGCCTCTCAGTCGGGGACAATTGCGTGTCACGGTTTTTGGCATTGTCAAGATTGGGGTATAAAAGTGGGAAAATCTCTTTCCATAGGAAATGAATTAAACATAGATATAGTGGATTATCTTGAATATTTCCAAAACGACCCTCAAACTCAAGTTATTGGACTCTATATCGAGGAAATTAAGCGAGGGAGAGAATTCGTGGAACTCGCTAAAAAAATTACTCCGAAGAAACCAATTGTTGCGATTTACGCAGGGGGTTCAAAAGCAGCCGAAAGATCTATAATGAGTCATACAGGTGCGATAGGTGGAGATCAAAAGATATACGAAGCCGTGTTTAAAGAAACAGGCATAATCTCTACAGATTCGATGACTGATTTTATGTATTATTTGCGAACACTTTCGTTTGCTCAATCTTACGATGTCTTTATGAAAGGAAATAAACTCGCTATCATTACAGATTCGGGAGGAAGCGGGAGTATGATGGCTAAAACAGCAGAACTATACGGATTAAAAGTTCCTAAATTTTCAGAAACACTTCAAGAAAAAATTAGACCTGAAATTCCTTACACTGCGAGCGCTTTAAATCCAATTGATGTCACTTTTGATATTGATTTCCTAAATTTGTTTAAGAAATTCCCAAAGCTCTTAATGGAATCTGGTGAGATTGACGCGGTAATAGTCTATGGTGTCTTTGATCTCGATGATGTTTTAAAAACTATGGAAGAATCTGGAATGGAGATCGACGATAAAATGAAAGATATTTCGAATGTCATTGATAGAGGCGTTCTTAAGCCAATGAAACGGTATATGAAAAAGTATTCTATCCCGGTTTTCTACATTGGTCCTTATCCATACAGATACAAATGGAATAAAAAGTTTATTTCTCACGACATTCCAATCTTTGATATGTGGGACATGCCTACCAAAACATTGTCTGTTTTGTCAAAATATTCAAAATATCGTCGAGAGCATTCAGAGACAGATTAAATAGAAAATCAGCTTTTTCACTTTAAATAGGGAGATTTTTTTATTTTATATTAATTTTTTCATCGGAACAAACTAGCCTTTTTTATGATCTAGATTCATGATTTTCAAGGACATGGTATCATCGGCATTCATCATTCATTGTTCATTAAAAGGAAAGGAAATTAAACATCATTAAAATTGAATAGTTAATAAAAGATTATTTCATTTAATGCTTCGTAAATATTCTTATAGGTTTAGAACTAATTTCAATCATAAAATTTTTATAGAATATCGTTAGTGATATTAATTTCTATAAGATACATTAAGATTTAGTAAAAATGTGAAAAACAAGATGGTTAATTCGAATCATTATATGGATTCTTTTTTGAATCCCGAGAGTTTGTGTATCTTTGGTGCTAATAACGAGTTTTTAAGCACAATGGGGGCTATGATGTGCCGAAATATCATTGCTGGTGGTTTTCTAAAAGAAAATCTCTATCCAATTCATCCCAAGTTAAGCGAAGTTCAAGGCATGAAGGCATATAAAAGCGTTCTGGATTTACCTACGACGCCAGAACTGGCTTTAATAATTCTAAGACCAGATACGGTTGCTCAAGTGCTCGAGGAATGCGGTAAAAAGGGTATTAAGAGAGCAATAATAACTTCTGGAGGATTTAGAGAAGTTGGAGATGTAAATTTATCCCAAAGAATAAGCGAAATTGCTCAAAAATATAATATGAAATTTATTGGGCCTAACTGCTTAGGTGTTTATAATGCGTGGTATAAGTATCCGGAAGTTAAAAACACGCGATTTAATACAATGTGGATATACGAGGTTCCTGAAAAAGGAAATGTTTCTATTATTGCCCATTCTGGAACTCTGGCGTCTCATGTTTTTTGGTACTGCAAGAAAATTGGATTGAAAATTGCTAGATCCTTTTCTATTGGGAACGAAAAAGATATAGATATGCTCGACATATTAGAGTATCTTAAGGACGACCCATATACGAAAGTAATAGGGTTATACATTGAAGAAATAAAAAGGGGCAACCAATTCATCGAATTAGCAAAAGAGATTACGCCACACAAACCAATCGTAGCAATATACGCCGGAGGGACTGAAGCTGCGACGAGGTCAATAATGGGACATACTGGAGCGATCGCGGGAGACAATAAAATATACGAAGCTGTGTTCAAAGAGTCGGGGATAATCTCAACATTTTCTATAGAGAACTATCTGTATTATCTTAGAACCTTTTCTCAAGGTGTCATACCAAAAGGGAAACGAATTGCGTTAGTTACATCTTCAGGAGGAAGCGGTTCAATGTTAGCTAAGACCGCGGAACTACACGGTCTGGAGGTACCAGAATTCTCAGAAGAACTTAAAGAACAACTACGTGAATATGCACCTGAAATCGCAAACTTAAGAAATCCTTTAGACCTCACTTTTGTATTAAACCAATACAATTCTTATGTAAAGATTCCTAAGATCCTTATAAAGTCTGGAGAAATAGATGGAATAATCGTCTACGCTGCTTGGGGATTCGAAGAAGTATTAGATGTTATTAAACAATCGAGTGGAAAATCTTACGACGAATTTGATCAGCTTGATAATAAATTGATGAAAAGGATTTACATAAAACCGACTCAAAGACTTGTGATGAAAACCTCAATTCCAATTTTTTACATTGGCCCTCAAGGATATTCTAATTCGTGGATTAGAGAACTGCTCGACTCCAATATCCCTGTATTTGATTTATGGGATCAACCAGTAAAGTGCTTTAGCGTGCTTGCGCAGTATGCAGAATATCGAAAAAAACTCTGTGAAAAATCTTTATAATACTAAAAGATCTTTAATAACATTTTAAAAAAACGGATATCTCCAAGATTACATTTAAATAATATATGAAATATTTTTAATTAGTATTTAAAAGAACCTAAAAATTATACGATTAAAATGTAAATTTAAATATCGAAAATAATATTATTATTTAAATAGTCGCTTAATTATATAAACAAACATTTGAATAAAGCCTAATATCAAGAGGAATAAGACAAACTTGTGAGATTTTGATAAAATTAGGAAAGGACATTAACGGTTTGGAGGTTGATTATCGGGATATCTTCAATTCCTTTCCTTCGTCGATAATTTTAATACATTTTAATCGAATGATAATAGATATTAATTCTTCTACAAAAAGATTGTTTGGGTATTATAAAAAAGAGTTAATAAAAAAAGACATTTGTAAAGTTATAAAATATAGCGAATCCTCCCTTAAATTATTCGAAGAAAAGTTATCAAAACTTATCAATGGGAAGCAAGTTAATCCTTTTGATTTAAAAGCATATAAAAAAGATGGAACCCCTTTATGGATCAATATCGAACCGTTATCAATCCAAATTAAAGAACTTCCCGTTATCACATTGGTTATCCAAGATATTTCTAATTATAAATCTATGGAATTCAAATTAGAAGAAATATTAAAAAATAAAAACGATCTAGTTAATTTTGCCTCCCACGAATTGAAAACTCCTTTATCTTCGGTCTATGGAGCGTGCCAATTGCTCAATAAATTTTGTAAGGACGAACTCAGCGAACAAGCAAAAGAGTATTTAGATATTGCTTTAAACGGTGGAAAAAGACTTAATAACTTAATCAAGAATCTTCTTGATAGTGCTCTAATAGATTCAAACAAGTTATCGATCCAAATGCAAGAGGAAGACTTAGTAAAAATTGCTTCAGATTGCGTTCGAGACTACATTGGATTATTTCAACAAAGAAATATTGAAATTATTATGGAATTTCCCTCGAAGTTGTATGCCAATATTGATAGACTAAAAATAGCCCAAGTTATAACTAATTTACTATCAAATGCGTTAAAATATAGTCCCTCCAAAGCAACAATCGAAATCAAGATACAAAAAAGAAAAAATCGCGCTCAATTATCTATTAAGGATTCAGGAGTAGGTCTTACTAAAAAAGAAACCAATCGATTATTTAAAAGATTCGGGAGGATTAAAAGTTCCGAGGAAATTGAAGGGACGGGGTTAGGACTTTTTATCTCCAAGAAAATAATCGAGTTGCATGGTGGAAAAATCTGGGTGGAATCGGAAGGAAAAAATAAAGGTTCGACATTTTTCTTTACCATCACCATAAAATAATGGAACTATTTAAGTGCGTTATTAAGACTCGGGTATAAGAACGATAAAATTACTTCCTTGCTTATAATCTCCGGGTATCCTGTTTTCAATTAGTATCTTGCCGCCATAGGTCGCCAATATTTTACTCACGGTTAACAACCCAATCCCCATACCTTTAATTTTTTGTTGCTTTTCAATAAGTCCTTTAAAGATGTTTTTTTTTCGTTCCTCTGGTATTCCGACACCGTTATCTAAAAACTCTATTTTCACAAATTTTGTTTTGTCTGATTGTATCTTGGATACTTTAATCGTAATTTGAATTATTTTGTTGTCGTTGTATCTTATTGCATTGTTTAGAATATTCTCGAACACATTAGAAAGGAATTTATTCGCTATTACGTAAATATCATCGATTTTCGGAGGAATATGAATATGGAGTTCTTCTCGTGAATAACTCTTTTTTACATAATCAATAGCTTGGTTCAAATGCTTTGAAAGTTCGACTTTTTTTAAACTCTGTTTGAAATCATCAATAATGGAGAGCTGTCTAATGTTATTGACGAGAGTTGATCCCCGATTAATCTGATCTTTGATTAATTTTCCAAATTCCTCAAGATTTTCCTCTCTATTAGGCTCTTTCAGATGCATTAAAATAAGATTTATAGACGATTGGATATTCTGGAAAATATTGTTAATATCGTGAGTGAAGATATCCTTATATAAGTTAGACTGATAATAAGCCTTGCGATATTTTTCTTCTGATACTTTTAATTGTTGCTGTGAGTTTCGTAAAAGATCAACCATTCTATTATTTCTAAGCGAGATTGCCGCTAATTCCGATAAAGCACTAGCAATGACTGCGTCGTGCTCTGTAAAGTCCTTTTCCTTGTTAGCAAGCCCCATAATACCAATTGTTTTTCCCTCTAAATTTAAGGGAGCAAAGAGCACATTTTTCAAGGTGACATGACCATGAGGTAAATATTGAACCCATTTACTTTTCATGAAGTCGTTATAGAACACAGCTTTTCTCGTCTTGTAAGATTCTGCTCTTAAACCTCGGATTGGCATAGGAAGCTCAGGATCAACGGAGCAAGTCAACCCTCCTGAATCTAAAAAGAGAACCTCATTTTCGCTCCCATCCTTTGAGAGTAATGCGATATATCCTGATTTAGCACCTGTTAATTCTTTGCTAATATCAAATATAGCACGCGCCGCTTCTTTAAATGTAGAGTATTCTAAGACCGCTTTGATAGCTTTGGATATTGCAAACCATTTTTCTTTTGGAAGGCTTTCTTCTGATATTAATTTTCCAAGTCCTTCTTCGGGTTCAATGGAATTCATCTTAGTCCAAAAAGACCTTTTTCGATAATTTTATAGTTCAGATAGAAAATAATAAAAATATATTAAATAGTTAATTATTTCGATAAAAGATCCAAATATTTGGTATTTTTATATCAAAATCTTCTTGGGGTTTTGCTTCTCGGCAAATTCTATAATCATTTCGGA
>WJKD01000698.1 GCA_014729315.1 Promethearchaeota archaeon
ATTTTCCATTTAAATCAAGTATTTTTTAGGACTGTAAAGAAGCCGAGATGGCGCAATCAGCGGTATTCAAAGAGGATATAACTGAAGAAGGAGAGTACTTCCGTACTTTGGTAGATACAAATTCACCACGCTGTTTACTTTGCATCGACGCGAAAAATTTAAATCGGATAAATATAGCATACTAATTTTGAAAAGTCAATAGAAATGTGTGGGAAATGGGTTTGGGGATTGATTGGGGGAGAATGGATTGCGCTGTTTTATTGTTAGGATGAGTTGTTATAGAGAAAGAAAAACGCAGGCAGCCCTCTATTAGGGGCTTTGATAAATCACTTCTAAAATAGCATCGATTGGTTCAACTACTGAATAACCTGAATTTGAACTAAAAGTTCTAGGAGGTAAGATTTTTCGATTTGTCCATGCTTCATCAAACGGGATAAACTGTATAATGACGCCAATTACTTCATAGCTCTTTGCTCCAAATACTTCTGTGACTTGAATTACGGGACTACCGCTATTACCATAGTACACAGGACAGTCCAAAATGACCGTTTTTGCTTTATCAAATTTACCCGCAATACTACCTTTTCTTAACAGAGGACGTTTATAATCAAACTGTGGGCTCTCTTGAAATCCCAAGGCAGATGGATAACCTATGACATAAACATTATTACCTACCAGTATATCTTTATATAGTTTTGTAAAACGTATATCCAATGCAGGAAAACCGGATTTTGGAATAATTTCACCTGTTAGTTTGACCCCTTTTGTTAAACCGACTTTTTTGAGATTCTTACTTAATCCTCCCATTCGGATCGTTGCAACATCATGTTTTTTGTGATATTTTATTTCTGCTTGCGAAATTAAGAATTTCAAATCCAAGCTAAATTCCATCAAATCACCCTGAAAAATGTCTTCCTCAGGTGGTGAAGATAATTTAGCTTTATTGCTCCATAGGGTATCCACAGAAGTATCGAAAAGAACATGTTTTGCAGTAACAAAATAGACATTTAAACTATCGCGAATATAAATACCAGTAGCAGGCACTCTACTTGAAATTTCAACTTGAACTGAAAATTTAAAGTTCTCTACTGGAAATTGCTCTTGAGATTTCCCATTTGATGGTACAATTAACAAAAGCGTTGCAAATAACAAATAATAACGAAAACTAATATATTTGCTAGCGACCATGGATTAGCTTCACCTCCGAATTATTTCCATAACAAATAAGTCATTCATCTGAAACCGCATCAGAATAACTGTATAAAACTTCACATATCTGATAATTTCTCAAGTGAATCTGCGGCTTCAGTCTGGAACATTTAAATGTTAGCCGAATTATTGTTTGGAAAAGACTATGGTAATTATATCTTCAATGAAAGATGCAACTTTTAGTGGTTTAGGACTATATTTACCAGGATGTCCACATTTATTTCTTAAATTCAGACATTCAGTTAGAATATCTTTTTCATTTTTATCAAATTCTCCAAGATCTCTGCATGTCTCAAGAATTGATTTATCGTTGATATATGAAAAATCATCTATCTTATTAATATTAGGAGCTTTTGGTTGGTGTTTTTTAATAAATGAATTTACAGTTTTTTTGCTGTGTTTATAGAAACATTTATTATGAATATTTCGAATTGAAGCTGCCCATGCTAATACGACTGCAGCTTTTAAAGTGCCATTATTAAGGCATTTTATTGCTTCTAGCAAGTATTCCTTTTCATCATCATTTAAAATCGTTAGTAGCAATTTTTCCAAAGGCTTAGTATCTACTTCACCTGATGAAGTATCATAGATAATTTTATCTAATGGAGAAACAATAATTCTGTCTTTTTTTCTGTTAACTTGACTAAATGCGTGAAGTGATTCTGGAGTATATATTCCAAGCTCTTCTAAAATATTGATTAAAGGCACTCCGTACTGTTCAAGATGTTTTATATAAGAGTATTTTAAAGATTTGATGGAAACATTTCGATAGATTCCTGCGTTCAGCAGTGCTTTACGAAAAGACCTTTGTAGAGTTGAATGGTTTATAGGGGAATCATTCTTACTGCTCTCAAAAAGCCATTTTTTAGGTTTATATTTTATTATATAAGATTGTAATTCCTGATTAACATATTCTGATAGGATAGCATCTTTTGTTCCTTTATTCCTTATATTTGCTAAATTGATTTTTTTATTTTTGTAATCTATATCTTTAACTTTTAAACGAGTCGCTTCTCCCAGATCAAGACCTGTAGAGTACACAAGCGCTACAAAAGTTCTAAGTCTAGTATCATGAATCGAATTAAGTAATGCAATCATTTCGTACTTTGTTAAAACTTCAGGTATTTTACGCTCTTTCTTTAACGTCGCAATACCTTTCAGATCATAGTCTTTTTTAAGTACATCATTATAAAAGAAATCAAATGCACAATTAAACACATAAATTGTCTGTGCTGAATACCTTTTCCTTGAAATAAAAAATTTAAAAAAATTTTTTATTTGCTCAAAACTAATATCTTCAGGTTTTTTATCTTTATAGAATTCAAAAAGCTTATTTAGGGAATATTTATATGTTTTTTTAGTTTTAGGTTTATAATCTCTTTTTGATAGTTCATTATCAATAAAATCTTCTATATTATCTTGGTTTAAGTTTTTAAGCATGAAATCACCAATTATTATTACTATGTGATCGTGTAGGTCACCGGGCTTTCGCCCCGATAATTATTTCTTAATTTCAATGTTAGAATCACGTTGTCCTTTAAAGCGATAGACACGTTTGGTTACTTTACTCCCTTTTCCCGATAGACCAACATTTAATGTGCTTTCTCCTAGATTTACTCCGGCATTCCCCTCCCTTGTACCTTCATAATATTCTTCAATTTCTACTTCTTGTGCGGTTTGAATACGTTGTGCTATCGCCATTTCTTGAGCAACCCGAGCCTGCATTTCTGCCATTTGCAATTCTAATCGTTGGCGAGATGCTTCCTCGGCAAGTTTTTGTAGATCATTTGATTCGGAAGCCTTTTTGCTACCCTTTGAAGCACGCAAAATTGCAGCTGCGGGAGGTCCAATTACAGGAGTTGCAGCAACAACAGCTTCTAATGCCATTTCCCAATAGTTTGTTCCCTTTTTTGTTTTTTGGGGGATTTCTTGAGTTACTATTTCTTTTTCCATATTCGTTTTCTATCCTTAAGAGAATATTCCTTGAAGGATTAGGACATATAAAATGTAAGAAACAAATTGAAAAATGTCAACAAAAAAATATGCGAAATATGTGGCAGTAAATCATAGTAAATTTTATTCCGGCTCCTTACATTAATCTTGACATTTACCCCCGAATTGTTTATTATTGAATCTTAACATTTAGGAGGGAGAGATGGATTATGATTATGTGGTTATCGGTTCCGGTTTTGGTGGCAGTGTGGCTGCGCTGCGGCTGGTGGAGAAGGGGTACCGGGTGTGCGTTGTAG
>WJKD01000699.1 GCA_014729315.1 Promethearchaeota archaeon
AAATGAAATTCACCTCCGGACATTTCTCCTTCACCTGTTCCAGCCACGCACGCCCCAACTGCGCCCGATCCTTCACCCGTTTGGAAACATCCGGCGCCAGTTTTGTCAGCAGGATATAGGTTTGCATATCACACCTCTCTTTTTAATGTAAGTTATTTAGCGTTTCGGAATTTCTAACAAATATCAAAAAGAATAAGAGAGACATCAAAAACTGAAAGAGTACTCACGAGAAATTCCGAAATGATTGCGGAACATCTAAAAAAATATAACGAGCATTCGGGTAAATGTCAAGTGAAAAATTTTGGAAGGGGGGAATAAAGCTTTTCCGGGAGAGGATATATTATTTGGGGGTGAAACGATATGTGTTATATAAGCAGCAACTTCAAAGTTTTGTTTACAAGTTTTAGTATAGCGACTGCAAGTTTTTCTGCGTCTAATGCTATTAAACTCCTTTGCTTTTTAGGATTCTTTATTTATGATTTCCGGAAAGCTGATTTAAATTTGCTGTTCAGGGTAACAATAGGCATGAAAAGCATGGTCTGAGGAGTATCCTAATCAATGTCCTGGGAATGATCAAATCTCAATTTTTTCCAAAATTCAACCTTGCTATTAACTCTTTCAGATAGCCTTATTCCGATTTCTCCTTCATTAATGCTTTGGATTGATTTGCCATTTGTTTGTATATCTTCGATTTTTGCATACCTAAAATAGCCGTTATCTTTAATAATGATTGGCATACCTGTGTGTATCTCAATATCCTTAATTTGTAGTATTGCAACAAAACCATTGTAGTGAATTTCTAATGGCTTAGCAATAAAAACTGCTTTTGACAGATTAAACTCAACTAAGCCATGTTGGAATAGTGACAATATAGCATCTTCTTTTGTAACAAAACCTTTTATAATATTGAAATAAAGCTTGAAAAGTTCGTATGTTGTAAGTAATCCTCTTTCATCGTTTTTTGCATCTTGGATTTGGTTGGCATTGAAAGGTGGATTAGCTCTTTCATTCGGTGGTAAATACCTTTCGTGATTGACTAAGTATAAACCAAAGACATCAAAATTATCCCTCTCCTTCGCACGTCGATACTTGAACTTACTTACTTGGGAACACTCACTATCCGTTGAAGTTCCCCCTATACCTTTTATTTCAATAACTAGTAGTCCTTTTTTAGTTTCGACCCGCAAATCTTCTTCTTTTAGTCTTGGATTAATTTCGTCCATATTTATTACATTATCAAATCCCAGCCAAACCAAGTATTTTTCTATTGCTTTAACAAGCAGGTCCCCTGACTGAGTTAAAAGATCATGAAGATAGCCATATTCTTGCCGATTTGCATCGATCTTGGCTTTAATTTCATTAATTTTTTTATTATAATCTTCCTCTATTGTCTTTTTTTTGTTAATTAATTCATTCTCATTGGGCAATCGATACTCTGGAGATGATTTCCATAAAAATTGTGTATTATGCGGAAATAGTTTTGGGCATATTCCTGGTAAGACCTTATCAAAGAGATCAACAAGAAATTGATCTTTATTTTGTATATATGGAAAGAAAAAAGTAATATTTTTCTCTCTAATACGAGCAAACGAAATTATTTGATCAAGCCCTGTGCACATTAAAGGTAGGAAATTTTTATCTTTTACCCTAGTATTATTCTCCCAGTGAATCGGATGATTGAATGTAATTGAATAGGTTGTATCATTATTATGACGTGCTAGCAAACTGCCAAGTTCAGACTCAGGATTTAAAACGACAGTATCCTTACCAGTGAGATTTCTATTTCCAGGCATATCATCATAGAAATCATATATCGAATAATCCTCTGAGCTTAAATGCTCATGACGATCCGAAGTTATTGCTATAGGATAGTAGGTTATTGTTTCTTGTTCATCTGCGAATACTATTAATATTGATTCTTTTTTCATAAAAGAACTCAGGCTATTCCTTAAAATAGCTGCCGAAAAAGCTCTTGGATCAAACAGCGTCTCCGGGTATGTACTGACCAAAGTTATTTTCCTATATCCCTTAAAATGTTTTCTTTCGTGATTTTCCTTATTATAGTGACGCGTTCTTTGGTTTTGTAAATTAATTATTACAATATCGTACTCATGAATATTCTCAGGAATTAAAAAGTTTGGTAAGCACAAATGAGCATTATCTCGTTCCGAATTGGGTACTTCTACAAGTGAGCCCAATGTTCCTATAAAGCAATTAAACTTGTGTTTTTTCAATTTCTCTATATTTTTTTCCAAAAGATCAATTGCACATACCCTTGGTCTTTCATAAAAAGCTTTTTTCTCAACCTTCGATTGATTCTGATTTTCGTTTTTTTCCGTAAGGATTGCGTTATCTTCCTTTGGTTTTTTAAAAAGCATAATAGGTCATCCAACATAATTACTATTTTTTAATAAATTAAAATAATTCATATCTGATATTAAGAGATCCTCTGTATTTCCGATATATGACAGATCGCTAACGGCTTTCGAAAGCGATGCACGGATACTTGTCAATAAATAATTATGCTAAGGTCAAATAATATTGTTTATCGAATAATAAAGATCGCCAAATCAAATTTAAAAAACAATCCGTAAAATGTCAACAACAAAATTAACGAAATGATGCTTTAATTTAAAAAGGGTAGGAATAATTACGTTTTCCGAAAATCTTCAACCTCATTTCCCATACCTCCCCCAAAAACTCCTCTTCCGCTTATGTTTTTCACTGAGATCTTCAAAATAGTCCTCATGCGACATACAATCTCCCCAATCCGTGACCAGCGGGGATAATTTATCCAGCTTTTTCAAATAGCGGACACCATGGTGGTAATATTTGGATTGGGCACGTCTTAAAATCGATTCCAGCAATGCCCGGTACAAAATGCTGGCAACTAAATATTTTTCATTTTCCTCGAATCCGGTGGCTAATGGCAGGATGCTTCCATACTGATCTCCATTTAATTGCTGCCGGTGGGATAAGATGTATTTTTCGGTTTCGTCGAGTAATCTCATATCGAATAAAAAATGGGCATCGATCAGGGAGAGTTGGGTTTGGTTCAATATTATTTCACATTCGTCTTGCAGAACGTTATCTTTTTTATCCGATCCAATTATATCGAGGAGTTGTGACAGCGACTTTTCAGTTCGATGCCGCCGAAACAGAATCCAGGCAATTTCTGTTGATTTATCCACATCGCCGAGTTTTTTATAGATCGCCAGAAGCAGCTCGTATTTCTCATAAATCATATATTCATCTTCGTGAGGAATTTTGTGAACCCACTCAAGCGCCTTTTCCGGTTCATCGGCTTCCAGATAGACGCCGGCAATATCCAGGCAGATTGCTGTTGGTAATGACGGATACATTGCTGTCGTAATTTTCTCAAAAAGAAGCGCATCTTTTAGTTCTTCTGCCAATGTTTGCATACCTCTTTGCCAGTGGCGTCTTTCACGAGAATCGTCTTCGAATTTATTGGCTTCATTCTCAAATTCTTTGATTAAAATGCGAATCTCATTTTCCGAAAGATATTGGCTTGCACTTTCAATAAGACAAAATCGAACACCATAATCATCCTTTTTATACAAATTTTTCAGGAGTTGTAAAACCCTGGTTTTATTACTGCAGCTATTGGCAAATTTTATAAAAAGCGTGCATGCATTAAACCGGAAAACATCGCCAACATATCCGCCTGAATCATCACACAACTCAAAGATGTATCGATCACTTTTAAAAAAATCGGCAACGAGTTCCAAACCTTCC
>WJKD01000700.1 GCA_014729315.1 Promethearchaeota archaeon
ATCGCTAGATTTACTCAAACAAATCACTTCTATATATCTTTTTAAATGTGTTTTTTTACCGTATTTTATCTTATGTAAGTAATCTAAGCAAAGGTATTTAAAATCTTTCGAATGAATATATGGTTGGATATAGAAGATATATATTCTATAGAGATCATAACGGTATGTGATAATATACCGATTAGGGTGTAACTGAATTCTTTAATTAATAGAACCCTAAGTTTTGAAATGTCGTAGATTTTTAATTGATTACTATTAACTGGTCATTTTCTTGACTGGTTAACAAAATTCGGAACCATTCTTCTTTTTCTTGAAACGACACTTTTTCTAATTTTCCAACTGCTAGGACCTCTTCCCCTTTTTTCGCATGCTCAATAAACCGCCCCCGAAAAGAAGTTATTTCCTTAATATTTCGAGGATCAACCCAATCTTTCGAGAGAAATTTTTTAAAAATTTTATTAACGCTTATTTTGTAGGAACAAGGAGTAAAGATTGAGTCTTTTGAATCAACAATTTTAGCTTTTAACCTAATTCTCCCGCAGTCCTTGAAGTTATAATCGCTAAATTGTCCTTTCCAGTCTTTAGGACTTTTGAGGTATCGTATAAAAAACTCCTTACCGTGAAATTTTCCTTGATGCAATTTTCGTTTTTCGCTTGTCAAAAAATCAGCGTAAGCAACGCCAGATCCTCCCGCTCTCCAATTATAATGCGTTTTAAATTCCTCTGGTAAGTATTTTCGAAGTTGGCTTGAGCGTGCAAAGATAGAAGGTAATTTTTCTTGGAGTTCGAGACTTACTTTTGTACCGTAGATTATGAGATCAATATCTGAATCAGCAGTATTTAATCCTATCATTGGAGATCCCGTAATCCCAATTGAATTAAACGGAACACTTCCTTCAGAAATCAATAACTCACAAAGCTTTTTAGAAATTAATTCAGTATCATTAAGTTTATCGTCAATAGCAAGATCTCTAAAATATTCCCATGGGGTATATATCTTTTTTATTTTTTTTCGTTGCACGCCTTGGACTTCTAAATCTAATCCAGGAGAATAAAATAGATAATCTGGATAATTTTTTCTTAAAAAATCATATCGCCGGCTTAATTCGTATATTTTTGTATACTGAATACCTTTGCGTAACCTATTCCCGGTTGGATCCGGAACAAAACGCAAAAAACAGATTAACCTTTCCTTTGGATGATGCACCCCTTTTACGTCAAAAAAAAGATTATCATCAGAGGTTTCAATATAATCTCCCTCTATTCCTTTGGGAAAGTTCATCAAAATTCTAAGCTTAAGATTTTTTAATAATTTTCCTTAATTCTCCAATCGTAGTCTTAGTTTCTGCATAAACATTATGGGGATGGATAGATTCGAAGCTCTCAATTTTAAATGTTATGATAAATTCGTCATCTAAATTAGGAAAATTTCTTGCCATAAAGTTTTTAGCCATTTCCCTAATCACATCCTCAGAAAATAACGGTTTCAAATGCGCAGATCTGACTAATTCAGCCTCTTCGGGTCGTTTTAAAACGCTTTGAATTTTACCACTCATCGACTCTTCGATTACATCAATAATATCCAAAACATCAATTTGATGACTATTCAAGTCTTTAATTTGAACTTTTATAGTACCTTTGGATCGTTGGTTATGCGAAGAAAACGGGAGAATGTTAAGCAAAATTTTAATATCCTTATCGTTTATATCGATATCTTTACGATTTCTAACAATCTCCTCGGCGTATTCTTGAGACATTTCCTTAGCACAAGGACAGACGGTCATACCAAGCGCACTACCACCAATAAAATAATTATAATCAACCTCTCCCGAATCCTTTCTACGAGCGAGAACGCAGGAACTGATATCGTACGATTTTTGGATAGTTCTTTTTTCACTTTCTCTTACTTGAACGATTATTTTCCCTTCCAATTTAACTTCCGCTTTGGTGGTATACGGATGCCGCTCTAATAATTTTCGCACGATTCTATCAGCAACGCGCTCAATTGTAGGTGTGGGTTTAAAAATTACTTCGTTGATCACTTCTTCAATTGTTTCAGAAGTTCGAGACATATGAATCCCTCGTTGTTTTGCGGGAAGTGAAATTAAAGCGCTAATTCTTGGATAAAAAGAAAATTTTTTGTTTTCTTGGATAATATCTACTTTTTTTTCAAGACCTACGATCCCTACCTTATCCAGCGGAATGTCAATCGACGAGCTAGATTCTTGTAGATCCATTTTAAATTGATGAATATCGTATCACCGAGATTTAAAACCAATATTTTTTTTATGTTCGAAGCTTAACAAACTAGATTAATTGAAATTATATTTATTCACATATATTTTTTTTTATTAATCTTAAGAAAGATC
>WJKD01000701.1 GCA_014729315.1 Promethearchaeota archaeon
AAATTTAACAGACCTCAGTCTACAAAATCAGATTAAAAATATTAATTTAAACGCACACAGGGGAGAATCGATCGGTATTGTTTACGAGAACGAACAAATCGATAAAAAAAAGGAATTTTCAAAAATAATCGACTTATTTGAAACAATTAAAGGTGTTCAAACTAATTTTTCGGGAGAAATTAAAATATTCGGAAATTATGTGCAATTAACTCCTCAAGAAATATTCGAGTCGATATTTATACTAACAGACGATATCGATCCCGAATTAGAAAAAATGTCAATAAAAAAAGCGATCGAACATGACATCGACATTCCCTCAGTGTGGAAAAAGGGATTAAAAGTTTTAGAAAAGACGATATCAGTGGCGGGGCTTAAACATTCAAATCGGGAGCAAGTAGAACTTGAAAAAAAGCTCGAATCGGTTAAAAAAAGTATAGGGAAAGTTTTAGAAGTAACAGGATTAAATAACTTAAAAAAAGAAAAGCTTCAAGAATTGCCAATCGTCGAACAAGTATTATTTAAAATCGCCAAAGTTTTACTTCAATCCCCTAGAATTATCATGATACAAATTAGAACTGAAAATCTGGATAAAATAAATTTACTCAAATTTAATAAATACTTAGATAAAATTAAGAGACAATTTCACGTAGTTTTTCTCTTATACGGACCTCGAGAAATCGTGTCAGATTGCGATAAAATTATGACCATTATCGAAAATCAGGCGAGCGTGGGGACGCTCGAGAGCTTCATTGCGAACATTCCATTTTCCGGAGAGATTATCACAATAGATTTGGAAGCTCCCGGAAAAGACGATCTTGAGAATATGTTTAAAAACACCGCCGCAGTGTTTATCGAAGAAAGAGAAGGAGAACGATACAAATTATATCCCCTGGAGCAACCCGAAACTGTTCTCCACCATTTAATTGAAACTGTTGGCGAATATATGAATAATTTTACGCGACATACAGCGTCGTTAGCAGATTATTTGGAATACATAAAAATTAAAAGTTAAAATGATAAAAATATAGGGTAGGATGGTAAAATGATAAATAGTATATATTTGTTAAAAACTAACGGAATTTTGCTATATTCAAACAATTATACAGAGGTAAAGTATGATAACGATATTTTAATCGCTTTTTTTGCGTCAATAGAGAATTTCGGAAGAGAGGCACTTCAGAGTGCTGTGAGATTCATTGATTTAGGTAGGGAAGAAAAGCTAATCCTTCTTCCGTTACCAGAAGATGAGCTTATCTTAGCCGCAATAGTGAACAATAGAGACGATAACGACCTTATTCTTACCATTTTGGAAAATATTTCTCAAGAATTTATTACGCTGTACGCGCCTGATTATAATATGGAAAAAGTTGAGAAAAACGAGGTAGAACAAATTATCCAAGGCGCGATTCAAAAAAGAACCAGCCTTCCCATTTTTTATCGTATATTGATATCGTGGTTGGTGCTAGTTCCCATTGCAATATTAGTGACGTATCTTAACATTATCCTCACGCTCGATTACTTTCAATCGTCGGCTTACTTGGAACAAACACTCTACACGCAAGAAGAAATATTTACCAATATTTTGCCCCAAGCAGCGGTGATCTCGTCAGCTGAGATCATAATTGTCTTTGCTCTTCCTAATTTTATCTCGGGCTATATTGTACTTGGTAAAAAAATCGGAATCTTAAATTCGTTGTTGTATCTCAGCGCGAATTTGTTTTTCTATTTCTACTATGTGGATCCGATATTTTTTTACATTATCGTCTCGTTTATTCCCCTAGTTTTAATAGTTTCTATAGGCGCTGAGGATATTGGATATAGGATTGGTAAAAGAAGGAAGATTATTAATAATCCCGAATTTGACTTTTCGAAACTGAAACAGAAGTTCAAAAGATAAATCGCATGAATCTTAGATAAAATCCGAAAATTTTGAGAAAAGAAAAATTCTTCTAAAAGAGCCTTCTCTTCTTCCTAACTCAATTTTAAATACATTTTTGCATGATTAGGAAAAACAAAGCTTGAACTCTTTTCGAAATTTAGGTATACCAAAAAAACCCCGTAAATCACTTCCGATTTATGATTTAAAAGGAGCCCTCATAAATATTATAAGAAAATTTTGTGTTTCCTATGAAAAAGATTATAAGAAAATTTAAAATTTAGTTGTTAATTTTTCAAAATATCATATATTTTTCCATAAAAGAAAATATCAAAAATAAATATGGTGCATTAAAATTTCTTACAAATTACCAACAGAAAAAGATTTAGAAGCTATCCAAGGAATCGTAGGTAAAAGCTACGCATCGAACAACAAAGCTATCACCGCTTCTTACCTCGCAAAGTCCGTAATGGGCTTGGAATCGCAGATTCCGGACATTGTGGTAAGACCAAAATACGTTGAAGAAATCCGTAAAATTCTTTTATACTGCTCAGATGAAAAGATCGCCGTAAGTCCAGTTTCAGCAGGATTATCAGGCGGTTTCGCGTGCCCCACTATTAAACCGGGAGGAGTCTTAATTGACTTAAGTAGAATGGACCGAATACTCGAAGTTGACGAAGAAAATCGATATGCTATCGTCGAACCAGGTGTAACTAATGGTCAACTCTGGGCTTACATGCACAAAAACCACCCTGACTGGGCGCCTCCAATCGCAGACGGTGCTCCACCTGCAGCTACCGTTATGGGAGATGCAATCGATAGAGGATTCTCCTTATATACGAGTTCCGTTGGACCTCAAGGAGATAACTTCATGTGCGCTGAAATTGTATTTCCAAATGGTGACGTTGTACGAACCGGATCTTGGGCACTTCCTTTTGCTAAGCCTTTCTATAAGTACGGCTTAGGACCTGACATGTGGTCGTTCTTAATGGGAAGCCAAGGAGCCTTAGGCGTCGTCACAAAAGCGGCCGTGAAGATTTATCCTCATCCTGAGTTTAAAACTGTAGTCGCGTGGGGAATGTCTAATCCATACGACATGCAAGATTTAACTCTTGAAGTCGCCAAACAAGAATTTGGAATAAGTCATAACACGGTTATGGTTCAAGGCGGTAATTACCCCTTAGTCATGACAAGATGGCCGAAGGATAAGATTCCACACGAATATGAATTCTACGAGAAGATAGGCGTTTCGAAATGGTGGATGAATTGGGAATGCTGGGCTCAAACACAAGAGGAACTTGATTATGTCGTTAATCGCATTAATAAGATGGCTGAGGATTATAAAAAGAACAGAGCTAAAGACGGTGCTTCCATGAAACCATGGGAACTTCATCCCAAACAAATTGCAAGCAGAATGAAGAAACCAAATAAGATTGCTATTCCTTATTCCTTCTGGGAAGCTGGATTCTTATTCATTACATGGTATACCCCATGGAACGAATGCGCAGAATTCGCCGAAATGTATAACGAGCGTATGGAACATTATGGATTCCCTCCTGTGATGTGGATCGCTTCTATTGAGAGATGTCGGCAAGCAATATGCATGCCCATCGTATGCTTTGACAGCACTAAACAAGAAGACTTCGAAAAGGTTCAAGAGCTTAACAGAGACACCACCGAGTATGGCCTCAAGCGAGGATGGCTTAATTATCGTCCAGATCCTTACATTCACATTAACGCGTACTATCAAGCGGGAATGTACTGGAAATATTTAAGAGCGTTCAAGAAGCTTGTTGACCCAAATATGATAATGCATCCCGGAAGACTCGCTCTTCCGTGAATCAACGAGGTGTAAAGAAAAATGTCTAAAACTGGAATGGAAAGGCTTGAAGAACTTAAAAACGATATATTTAGATGTATCCACTGTAAAGCGTGTCGATTTGCCTATTCTGGAGAACCTGATAAAGAAGGAATTGGAGAACATTCGGGCAAACAAAAAACTGTGTTATACGAAGGGATGGTAGACGCTTGTCCCGCTGGTATTGAATACGGCTGGGAAGCCTTCTGGAACGCTGGAAAGATCTGGATTGCCCGCTCAATTTTGACTGGTGATCTTGAATTTACCGAGGAAGTTCGAGATGTTATCATGCCTTGTATTACGTGCGGTATGTGTTCCGCTCAATGCGAGAACAAAGTACCGACTGTTGACATTATCGAATCACTTCGCGCTGCGTGCGTTGAAGCTGGTGTTCCGATGATTGAAAAACATCAATTAGTCGACAGATTAGTCAAGGAACTGAATAATCCATATGGTGGAAAAGCGGCAGAACGATTTAAATGGGCGAAAGATGCCGGCTTAGAAAAATTCATTAACAATAAAGGCGCCAAAATAGCCTATTATGTCGGTTGCACTGCTAGTTATCGTCAGATTGAGGTAGCAACCGCTACTGCAAGATTATTTGCTGATTTAGGAATGGATTTCACATTAATTGAGGACGAAGTATGCTGCGGAAGTCCATTTTTTAGAGTAGGTGCCGTAGACACCGCTCAAGAATTAATGAGAAAAAATCTTGAGGCGTTTAAGGATGTCGAAATTGTGTATTTTTCTTGTGCAGGATGCTACAGAACGCTCACTATTGATTATCCCAAATGGTTGAGCGAAGACGAGGAGCTTCCGTTTAAAACGAAGCATGCATTCGAGCTTATTGCAGAATTGATCAAAAAGAATAAGATCAAATTCAAACCGAATAAAGAACTCAAAGGTAAAAAGGTCACCTATCACGATCCTTGTCACACAGGGAGACACTTTGCCATTGACTTCGAACAAAGAAGCATCGAGGAGTCCGAAAATCTCATGTACGATATGAGAAAAATCGGAGCTGGCATTGATGCGTGGTTTGAGAAGCCTCGAACCATCTTGAACAAACTTGCAGAAGATGTTGGAATTGAATTCAACGAGATGTATCGAATCAAGTTAAACTCGATGTGTTGCGGAGCTGGAGGCGGTGTGAGAGCGGGATATCCCGATTTCTCTTTGCGTACCGCAAGTCTGCGATGTGACGAAGCAAATGCCGTAGATGCTGATTTCTTACTGACAGAATGTCCCTTCTGCTGGAGAAACCTTTACGATGCTAACGAACTCTACGAACACGGCATGACGGTAATGGGTATTCTTCAGATGATCAACGAGTACGATCTTCTTGACTTACAAGAAAAACCAACTGAAGAGGACTTCTTAAGTACTGAAGAGGCGTTAATCTAAATTTTAATTTTTTAAAAACTTTTTATTTTTTATTCCCTCTTTTTTCTCATTAAAATTATATGTGTTTATTATCTCTCCAACGGAATAAACTTATCTTCCTCCCAAACTTAATTAGAGAAATCATGCTAAACTTTCCAAATGTTATCTTTATCGCAAAAATTTTAAGTAATTGAGGTTCTATTAATAGATACATGGTCAAATTTGTTAAATACGTGAACAAAGAATTTGCTTTTGAGATCAGTTATCCGGACTATTGGGAAGTCAACGAGAGCGACCCGTTTACGGCTGTAGTTTTCTGGGCACCTTTAGAAACGATGAAAGACAAGTACAAAGAGTCGTTAAAAATCGTGTGTTTTCAAAATTCGGAAGATAAACCATCAGATTATTTAGTAACTTTTTCTTCAAAAATGGTGGAAGAGGCGTTAAGTGACGAGGACTCAACCCAGATTATCGAACCTCTTTCTGATGCCCTATTATCTGGTTTTCCTGCAAAACAATTTTCATACATGCGACAGGTCAATAAGTTAAATATATACACATATCGCATTTGGACGATCTACAATAACTCAGATTATCATATTCTCTGGTTCTCAGAAATGAGAGATAAAGACAGGTATAAACCTTATTTTAACAAGATGATTAGATCTTTTAAAATTTCTTTTTAAAGTAAGGGTCGTCTATGAGTATGAGTTCACTGCGGCTTATTATTTCGCTTATAATCTGATCTTTTTTTAAGATTATTCTTTCAACTTGTCTCAAAGAGAATGAATTAGGTGTTCAAAAGAGGAGCCCCACGATGTATATCGAAAAAGTATAAAAAAAATGAAAGACGGAAAAAAAATAAAATGAGAGAATGGATGTTAAAATTTTTTAGTTATCTTCTTATCAATATTTCAGCTAGTCTAGTGGGTAAGAAAAACGCAAAATAATAACCGATTCCGCTTGCAATTAAAATCAATCTCACGATAATTCTGAAGATTCCGTAAGGTCCAACAAACAAGGTGTCCAAGATGGAAGCTCCAACAAAAGAGAGAATTGCGAATAATAGAAATCGTCCCTTCCATTGAACAATCGGGTCTGTCGATTTCATTGATTTAGACGAAAAAATTAATCCGGTAACTATAGCGGTGGCCAGAGAAAATAGAGCAAATAGCAAAGGGATAGTTGTCCTACTATAATCAAACGTTCCTTTTCGGGCTCCAATCAAAGTAGTATCAATACTAAGGGCAATCAAGACATAGAAAAGAAACGAGAGACAGACGAGAAGATAAAGAATCGTAATATGGTATTTATACTTACTGTAGACAATGTGGCTAAACGAATATATCCAGCATATGATTGCTAAAGGAGTGAATGCGTTTAAGAGGAGCAGATACAAATAATCTTCAAAGGCGTATCCAAACAGGAGGATCGTAAGAAATGAGAAAGCGTTACTCCACCACGAGGAGCTGAGAAAAATCCAAGTTAATCCCACCGTTAAAATTTCGTGGTTTTTTAACGAAAAATATTTGGAAATCATTTTTATTCCCATTAAAATTGAAATGATCACAAACGCTAAAGTAAAAACGCTCCGTAAAATTTCTAATTGGGTTAAATCTTCAATTCCAACTTTCATATTTATCACACTATCATTTTGGCTAAATTTGATTTAATATCTTGTATATATATAATAAATTGGTTCAGAGTTTCATTTAATCCTTTAATTTGATATTAATAGTAAAAATATTAGCAATTTAAAATAGTATTAAATCGTATTATTTTAAAAGCTTTTTTTTGAGATTAACGCGCATTAAATTTTCCATTACTTTTAGAAAAAAGTAAAGATCGAATTTTAAATGTTGTAGGAAACCTATTCTTGATCAATTTGCCAGATCAATTTCCAGATGAGATATAAAATGGTATTTTTCTTGATTGTGATTTAATTTTTATTTCTTCCTGAAATACTACTCTTGTGAGTTAAGTTAGGGACGAATTTGCGAATATGTATTCTAATCTATAAATCAAAACAAAATAATTAATAAAAATCAAAATATTTATTAACATAATTAATGCATTTAGTCACCTTAGGGACATCCTTTCAAGCCTTATATCTCGTTTTTCTATTATTTTTCGTAGTTTTCGTAATCAATTTATTTGTTTTAAGCGCATTCTTTCTCGTTAGAGCAATTCAATTAAAAATGAAGAATATCGCAATTTTTGGAATTGCGGTATTATCAATTGGTATCGGATTTATTGGAAATATGTTGTTTGGTTTAGGGGGGATTTTTGAGGAGATATGCGTTTCGATCGGATTTACATTAATTGTAGTATTTACAAATCTCACATTCCATAAAAATAAAGGCTACAAATACAAACTTATCCCTATTATTGTGATTATTTTTGCAATTATTAATTTAATTCTTAGGCTTCTTAATGTACAATATCATACTTCTTCAATTTATTACATTGCTCAATCATTTGACATAATTTATACTTTTTTCGTTTTCTTCTGGCTTGGATTCAGTTCTCTGAAGGCTTATCAATCGTTAGAAAAAGTGAGCATCCCGCCATGGGTAAGATACAGGTACAGATTATTATCGATAGCAGGATTTACTTTAGGACTTCAAGCCATCCCCGAAATATTCGCACCTCCCGGATCTCATTACGGAGATCCTAACGCGATAGTTGTTTTAGCATTTGGTTTAACCGCATTAATTGTGTTAATATCTTCAATCTTTTTCATGCTTGCTTGGATAATTCCAAGCTGGCTTAAAACTTATTTGAATAAAGATTATAAAAGGATAGAAGATCCTGAATTAAATGAGAAAGAAATATTAAATTTAGTAAGGAACGATTTATCATAAATAAGAGTGATATGCGATAGATTCTGATAAGAGTAAAAATTTGATTATTTATATTGGAGGATTAATCTCCAATGAGTTAAATATTAGTCCACCTGCGGGAAGGGGCTTAATTAAACTAGCTATAAAAGACGAGTTTGGGCCTTTTATTAATTACGGGGATATTAGCTTTGAAAATTTCATGAAAGTCATCAATAATTCTCTTAAATTAAGATTTAAACAATTAAATATAAGCAATCCCTCAAAAATTATAGAATATCTAAGAGAGAAACTTGTAAATTCTCAATCGCTACTAACTCTCGGTGCGATTTAAATTATTTAATCTCAATATATTCAATGACTATTTAGAATTCACCCTCTGAATTCGATAATTGCAAATATTAATGCGAACCTTTAAAATATTAAAAAATCATTAATAGAATTGTAAGAATTAATTTATCGAATTAATGCTTTAAAGCGGTCTTATAAATGGATTTTCAAGCCTTATATTTTATTTTTTCGATTTTCTTCATATTATTTATTATCAATTTGTTTGTAGTAAGCGTATTTTTTCTGATTAGAGCAGCTCAATTAAAACTGATAAATATAGGGATTCTTGGAATCGCAGTGATATTTATTGATATCGGGTTTATTGGAAACATATTGTTCGGTTTAGGGGGTATTTTTGAAGAGATATTCGTGTCTTCGGGATTTGTATTAATCGTGTTATTTACTAACCTTACCTTCCATAGAAATAAGGGCTATAAATACAAACTAATATTTTTCATTGCGATTATTTGCGCAATTATAAACATACACCTTAGGTTTGTTGATCTACTATATAATGTTGATTACATTTATTACATTAAGCAGCTATTCGACATAGTCTTTACATTTTTCGTTTTCTTCTGGCTTGGGTTGAGTTCATTGAGAGCATATCAATCATTAAAACAAGTTAAAATTCAACCGTGGATTAAGTATAGGTATAGATTATTATCGGTCGCAGGATTTCTATTAGGGCTTCAAGCAATTCCCGAAATATTTATAGCTCCTGGTCTTCATTATGGGGATCTTAATGCGATGGTAGTTTTAGTATTTGGTATAACAGCGTCGATAGTTTTAGTTTCTTCGATTATTTTTGTGCTCGCATGGATGATCCCAAGCTTCCTAAAGAATTTCTTGAATAAGGATTATGATACAATAGAAGACCCCGAATTGAATGAAAACGAACTTATAAATTTAATCCAGAAAGATATTGGGAAAAGTTAGAGTGATAGAGAATAGATTCTGTGAATAATTTGGAAATAATTAACTTTTTAGGCGGTTTAATATCTAAGAATTTAGATATTAGTCCTCCAGCGGGAAGAGGATTGATAAAATTAGCCATCAAAGACGAGTTAGGTCCTTTTAGTGATCACCTAAAAATGAGTATTGAAAAATATGTAATCGTCATCAAGAATTCTCTTAAAATAAGGCTTCATGCGTTGAAAATTAAAAATTCTTCCTCAATTACAAAATTTCTAATTGACAAACTAATAAAATCTCAGTCTTTATTAACGCTTGGTGCCATTTAATTACCTAATAGAAATTTAATATTGTAATATTTAAATTCAATTTAAACATTGATTTGTTTGTTATAATATTGTTAAGATTTATAATTTTCGTTCTAAATGGTACAAGGAGAATTATATTTCATTTAAAATAAGTTAGAGAGAAAGTTCCATTATTTCATTATTCTAATTGATTTGATTTAATGTTTAATATTCAGATTTTTTAATATTATGATTCTTTAGTAATGAAAGTTTAATTGTGTTATGTCGCATCGATTTTTTAGAAAAACTGCGCGTTCGCTATCTGAATTTTTAATCCTTTCAATTATCGCCGAGAGACAAGAGACTCATCCATATGAGATTCACAAAATCCTTAGGGAGCAAATATTAGATGAGATTAAATCGCCAGTCGTCCAGCGTTCTGAACTAATTAAAGTGGGACGAAAAATCTTGGATTATTATCGCAATAGAACGGAAACTAAAAAGTCTGACCTAAAAAAAGGAGTTAAAGATGTAAAAAACCCTCTTATTAGATTATTTTCAAAAAATTTTCTGAAAGAAGCAGAAAAGAATTCCGAATTAATTAATCTTTTAGAGGATTTAATCCAAGAAGCAGAGGAAATACAAGAGTACAAGCTTGAAGATTTAACGATATGGGATTCAAAAGCTGCAATATACCAAGTTCTTAAAGACCTCGAAAAAAATGAATTAATTAAAATTACTCGAAGAGAGCTTCATCAGGGACGCTCGCGTAAACTTTACTCAATCACGGAACATGGTCGAATCGAAGCCTTGAAAATGCTAATTATCTTTGGAAAATTGAATCAGATATTTATTTCGCAAGCTCTCGTCTTTCAAAAAAATTTTAACGAACTATTTCACAAACATAATATTTTGCTGCTCAAGATTGTTGAATTTCTTTTTTCCGGAAAATCTATTTTAGAATTAATTAAAAATTTAGCAGATGAGATTCCAGAATCGTTCAGAGAAATAGAGCGGATTTTTCCTCTCCTTGATAACGAAACTTTACTTATCTCGCTTTTGCTAGAAGATTTTATATCGATTGACAGCTTAAATCTCGAAATTCTTCCTTCTAATCAGCAAGAACTTTTCAAATTCTTACTATCTCGTCGTTTGAAAAAATATAGAGAGAAGATCAACAAGCTTATTGACAAATTTAAGAGATAAGCACTATTCTTTTAATCTTTTAAACGTGATAAAACATAATTTTGCTCTATAATATTTTTTATACCAAATTTGGATTAATAACACATCGAGTATATATTTTGAAAATTTACAACAATAAAATTTTAATATTATGAAATCCTTACAAATTCAATTTAAAGCTTAGAAGAAACGATTTATATGAGAAAACCTCAAAATAGGGATTTTTTTGAAATACTGGATTTTATGAGGGAATCCGATTCTTTTGAGCTATTATTAGGGTTAGAAAACTTACTTTTATTATTATTATAAAATACCCCTTTGAAACCTTTTGAAGGAGGGTAACCTTCTCAAAAGAAGTAAGGGGGGCTTATTTATATTGAAGAATTTAAATTAGGTTAGTTAAAATGATGGAAAAAAACGACATTTATGTGTCTAAGATGATGGGAAAAATACGGCATTCGTTAGCTCTTCCCAAAAAAGCGTATTTTTTTGATACAACGCTAAGAGATGGAGAACAGACTCCAGGTATTAGTTTTTCCTTGGAAGAAAAAATTTCAATTGCGAAAGCTCTAACCGATTTGGGAATAGATATAATCGAAGCGGGCTTTCCGGTAATATCACAGGGCGATTTTGACGCTTGTAAGGAAATTGCTAAATTGGGATTAGATTCTGAAGTTATTGGGTTAGCAAGATTGAAAAAACTCGACATTGATAAAGTCATTGAGGCGGATATGGACAGTATACATGTTTTTATAGCCACTTCAGACCTACACCTTAAAGAGAAACTTAGAATGACCAAAGAAGAAGTTTTGGAAACTATAGAAGATATGGTTACCTATGCAAAAGAACATTATTCTACTGTTTTATTTTCGGCGGAGGATGCCACAAGATCCGATTTGGATTATTTAATAAAAGCTAATCAAACAGCCGTAGAATGTGGTGCTACTAGGATAAACATTCCAGATACGGTAGGGACCGTGTCTCCGAACGCCTTTGGATACCTTGTAAGAGCAAATTACGAAGCCCTACCTAAAAACACAAGAATTGCAGTACACTGTCACAACGATTTTGGTTTGGCCGTTGCAAGTACTATTGCGGGATTTGAAAATGGGGCTTCTGAAGCTCAAACAACGATTATGGGACTTGGGGAACGAGCTGGAAACGCAGCATTCGAAGAAACGGCAATGTCGCTTTACGCTCTTTACCAAATTCCAATGAACATTAACACGAGAAAAATATTCCCAACAGCAAAATTAGTGGAAAGTTATTGTGGAGGAAAAATTAAAATTGGTCGACTCCAACCTTTAATTGGTCAGAATGCTTTCGCTCACGAATCGGGTATTCACGCTCACGCTATGATTAAACATGCGCGAGCTTACGAACCCATCACACCCGATTTAATCGGGATCCAGAGATCTGACAACGTTACACAAATCGTAAAACAATCTATACGCCTTGGTAAGCATACAGGAGGTCATGCGCTTAGAGCTAAATTAGAAGATTTAGGAATTCATGCTAACGAAACCCAATTTAAAAACATCTTTGAAAATATTAAAAGATTCGGCGATAAGGGCCATGAAGTAATGGAAGAAGACTTTTTAGCAATAGTGAAAGACGTGATGGGAGAACTTCCCGAAGAAGAGCAATACGTTAAACTCGAGGAATTAACAGTGCTTACTGGTTCTATTACACCAACCTCAACAGTGAGATTAAAAATAAGAAATAATGGAACTGATGTTGTTAAGATGGCTTCTTCTATTGGTGTTGGACCCGTTGACGCTTCCGTGAAAGCGATTGTGAAATGCTTCGAACCAATGAGCAAGGTAAAGCTATTAGAATATAATATAGACGCAGTAACAGGCGGTACAGAAGCTCTAGGACATGTTAGCATCGAATTAATAGATTTTGAAACAAATCACATCGTTAAAACGAGCGCAACACACGAAGATATCGTTATGAGTTCTGTTTTAGCCCTACTCAAAGGATTAAATAAACTCATGAAACATAAAAACAACTCTTAATTAATTTAGCTCATATATTGAGCTAAAAATTGTTAATAAATAAGAGAAAAGAGATCCCACTAAAAAAATTAGTTTTTCATTTCATAAAATCTTCTAGGAGATTATAAACCGTTTCTAAAGTAGATTTTTGAGGCAAAAAGGTAAGTCTAAAGTGACCTTTCCCGTAATTTCCAAAACCAGAACCGTAGACCGTACAAATTCCCGTTTCTTTAAGTAGATCAATAACAAAATCTTTATCTGTCTTCCAACGATCGAATTCACCTAAGAGAATTTTTGGAAATAAGTAAAACGCACCATCTGCATTAACGCAGTCAATTCCTTCTATTTGTTTAATTCTTTTGAAAGAGTAATCTCTTCGTTCCTTTAATTTTACTACCATTTCTTCTGTATGTGGTCCTGGGTCTTGCAATGCTTTAATGGCTGCAAATTGGGCAATAGAATTGGCGCATAATCTAGCTCGAGCCATTTTTTGCATACCTATTTTGAGTTCTTCTAACTTATTTTCGGGATCGTGATAATAGATATAGCCCATACGCCAGCCGGTTGCTAGATGAGCCTTTGAAAAACCATTTAATCCAATAATGGGTACATCCTTACTAAGAGAAGCGGGACATATGTATTCTTTTTCGAAGCTAATTTGATCGTAAATTTCGTCAGAAAGAACTGGTAAATCAAATTCTCCAGCGATATCAATAATTTGTTTAATTTTTTTCTTATCATAGAGAATTCCCGTAGGATTATTAGGAGAACAGATTGAGATAGCTTTAGTTTTATCAGAGATTTTTCTCCGCAAATCGTCAATGTCGGGTTCCCAGTAATTTTCCTCGTTTAATTTGTACTCAACGGGTACTCCATCAAAAAACCTTGAGTAATTGATATAAACGGGATATGACGGACCAGGAATAAGGAGTTCGTTTTCATTTTCTAATAAGCCTGCGAGTATAAAAAAAATACCTTCAGTTACTCCTGACGTGACGAGAATGTCATCGGGATCCAAATCTACATTATTCTTACCTTTCTCGTAAATGGAAATTTCTTCTCTTAATTCTTTTACGCCTAAACTATCTACGTAATAATTTTGACCGGCGAAGGTAGCTTCTGCTAAGGCTTCGGAAATATATTTTGGAGTTTTAAAGTCAAAAATAACGGGATCACCAATATTCAGATTATATACTTTTTTTCCCGTTGCCTTCACTTGATTAGCTACGACCGCGACATCTCTAATTGCGTATTCCAAGTCTTTTATTCGTTTAGAAATCAAACAAAACCACTGTTGGTTTTTATAATCTAAAAAATAATAGTTTAGTAGTAAAGTTTTGTAAAAAATAAATAATATTTTGTTGGACTAAAAAATTATATTGTTAAATTATCTTTAGTTACAAAATAGTATTTAACGAGCGTAACAATATAGATGACATTAATTGAGGATAAGAGCGCATACCCATATATAACTGTATTTAAAAAGGAGCCTTTCAGATCGTTTGTATTTAAAAGGAATAGCGAAATTGGCAGATTTTATATTAGTCGCTATAATCAAGTAATTGAGTACTATAACCATTTTAACAAGAAGCTCTTATCGAATCCCTCGCTCAATCTTGAAAATGTGTTCTGGTTTGTTTTACTTAAGAAATATTTGAAAGAAAATTTGGAAGAAGAGGGTAAAAAAGAGATTTATGATTTTGTCTTGAAATGCGAGAGTTACGTGGGAGATAAGCTCGGATTTATCTTTTCACCTTATGACAATAAAAATCAACCTGACATTTGGTCGACATTCTTTGCGTTATCAATATTAAAGCTTATTGGACAATTGAATAATTTCAAGCGTATTCGAGGAAGCGAGACTACTAATCAATTAATAAGAAATTTCGTTTTTGCTCACAAAAAAGGAAAAAAGTTTTTCCATTGTTTACAAAAAGATTGTGAGATATGTAAGAAAACATCGAAGGAAAGGACTCTCTATTTTGTCTTCGAGATACTTACAATTTTAAATGTAGATTTAAGATTATTAGAAAATATACGCAATTATGTAGGAGATCTAAAAAAGGATCCTTCTCTGATATTCAAACTCTTATGTCTGAAGTTTTTAGATTCACAATTAGAAGTGGACGAGAAGGTACTCCAATATTTATTACAATATCAAAAGGAGAATGGGGGCTTTAGCTTTAAAAAGATAAACGGCAGGATTAATACAACATTTTGGGTCGTTTTAGCATTAGATAATTATTCTTGGTTAATAGATTACAATCAAGTGGGCATTTTTTCTTTCATAAATTCAAAATTATTTGAAATTGTCAATAGTCCTGATAATAGAACGACTATAAATTTAATGGAAATTACCAAAATAATCATTCTTTTATCAATCGTATGGAAAAAGTTTATCCAAGGGATGGAAAGATACATATTTAAGCGTTTAGAACAAGAAGGATACGTAGAATTAGGTCA
>WJKD01000010.1 GCA_014729315.1 Promethearchaeota archaeon
ATCTAACTTTTAGGTACCAATAATTTTTTGGCGATATTCAATGAGGAAAGATTTAAAAATAGAAATCATGTTAGGTTTAGCAATAGCCTTATTTCTAATCGCTATTGTTAACCCAAACCAAAACGATTTAAAACCCGATATAAATTCTAAGGAAATAGCGTTAGAAGATTACTATGAGAACAACATAAAGGCGGCAGATCCAGAAATCACCCTACTCACTCCCGAAAATAAAACATATAATGAAGTAATGAGCGGATACTACCCGGGTACCCATTCTTTTGAAAACGATGCAGATGGAAGTTTTCCCTATAACTGGACAGATTATTCTCACGAATATGGATATATCGAAGTAATAAGCGAGAAAAGAAATCATAAAAAGGTACTTAAGTGTTACTCAAAAAATTATACTCAACCTGGGATAGGTAGGCAAATGTATGAAGTTAAACCGGTCTCTGGTACGATTGAATGGTGGATGTTATCTTCCGATGTTTCAAAGCATTCATATTTTTCTGGCTATAATAACTTTTATTTAAACGCATTCTGTATTAGATTTTACAACGGAAAAATTCAATATCAAATTGGACCAAATTGGGTCGAAGCTATGGATGCAGTAAGTAATACATGGTATCATGTGCGGGTTGAATTTGACTGCGCCATCGATAAATATACGCTATGGATCAACGAAAATCAAATAGCATCTGCCATAAATTTCAATAACTTAGGGGATACTATGCATTATACCATTGTAAAAACAATTGATACCGACTGTGAATTGTATATAGATGCCATTGGCTATTCGTGGTACCCTAACTACGATATTGGTGATAATTACATGGAAGGTTTACTACTCAGTTTTCAAAATGACACCAATTTAGATTGGATGGGATATTCCTTAGACGGGCAAAGTAACACAACTGTCTTTGGAAATACTACGATTGTTATGCCTCAAGATGGATTTCATACTATACAAGTCTTTGGAGAAGATTCCATTGGAACAATTCACCAATCAGATAAAAGACATTTTACAGTAGATGTTCCATTAATTCTAACTTCACCTCAAAATAAGACCTATACAGAACCAATGATCGGTTATTATCCGGGAACATATAGTTTTGAAAACGATGAAATAGGCGATATTCCTCAAGAATGGATTGATATATCTGAAGGAAACGGATATATTGAGGTAATCGAATCATGGGATAACCATAAAAAATTATTAAGAATTCGGGGATTAAGTGGAATGGACGATGGACACGCAGTTAATACATTTTCTTCAAATCAAAATTCAGGAACTATTGAGTTCTATTGGGGTCACAATGCGACTGGATGTTCCAGATTGTGGATCTACAATGAATTAAACCAATATGCTATCCATATTTCTCTGTTCTATGGAAACAAATTAAGTTATTATAATGATTCGTATCAAAATATCGCATCTATAAGTGAAAATAAATTACATCATATTAAATTGGAATTCGATTGTGATACCGATACATACGATATTTTTCTCGATGGTGTTTTGGTAAAAAATGATGCAGAATTCCAAAATCCTGCTACTAATCTATCTAAATTGCGATTTAATACGGATGGAGATAGATCTGCATATATAGATGCGCTTGGATATTCATGGGATCCGAGTTACGAGATTGGTGATAATCTAGATGAAGGTCTATTAGTTAAATTTGAGGAACATAAGATTTTTGACTGGATAGGGTATTCGCTTAATAATCAAGAAAATGTGACTATATTAGGCGATAAGGTGATAGCTATGCCAGAGGAAGGCTCCCAAACGTTACAAGTTTTCGCAAACGACTCGTTAGGTACAAATTATGCGTCAAATCTTAGATATTTTCATTATTATCAAGATGCTGTTTTACCAGATGAAATCTCTCTTATAGATATTCACCAAGGCGTTTTGTTTATATACTTAAATTGGACTATAACCGATGATTTCGGCGCTCCATTATGGTACAATGTTTATCGCGGAACTAATGAAGGTGGTTATAAAAAGCTTCTCGGGACTACAACGAATAACTATTACAACGATACAAGCGCAATTGTGGGGACTCGATACTATTATGTAGTGGAGGTGGAAAATGTCATAGGTAAAAGTGCTAATTCTTCGGAAGTTAACGGCGTTGCAAGAGATGCTCCATATATTGAATGGCAATCCCCCACCGAATATAGTCATATAAAATATCCACAAGGAGTTTATTGTATTTTTAATTTTGAATACGACAAAGCGGGCGTTGACGAAGTAAAGCTTTATTTAAATGGATTTGATTATGGAAGCGTTTGGAATAAAGAATTACTAAACTTTACGTATCATGCTGGCGTGGATGGAATAGTAAATGCTACTTTAATAGGTTATTACCAAGGAGCTTTTGTAATACAAGAAAGTCGAAACTTTACTTTTGCCAAGATAATACACGAAGTCACTGAGATGCTAGATTCTGGTAGAAAATTTTTGGGGAATCAATTGTATTTAATATTGCATGATCCACACGGTGATAATAGTTATTCTGGTTATGCTGAATCAACTTCACTTTCGGTTAAAACCACCTCAACACATTCATTCGGATATGGAATTGGGGTCGAGGTTGATGTAAATTTATTCTGGGTACAATTCGGAGGTTCACTTAATCTAGAACAAAAAAGCACGGATTCTAATAAGGCAGAATTCGTTGTCACTGATACATCTGAATTGACTTCGAGTCTAGAATCCGAAAATAAAAACTTTATCGGTCCAGGTTACGGAGACCGTTATTGGGGAGAGGCTGTCACCTATAACTGGCAATTAAGAGCATTTAAAAGAGAATATTTTAATAATACTGTAGTATACGAGGATGCAAAAGTTTATTGGGGACTAATCAGGAGTAATGAAGTTTTTCTTAGCGATCACGAAGCACCAGAATCGTGGAGAGCTCAAAATCCTGTGCATAATGGTTGGCAGAATGTAGAATGGACAGATATTAAATCAGATTCTGGAGGAGCAATTCGATCGTATGAACATGTTAGTAGTTCAATTGATACTAGAAAGACTACAACAGAAGTAACTATTAATGTTTCAGCTTACGTAAAATCTGGTCCAGTTAAAGTAACCAGTCACGTCGATTTATACTGGGAAAATAGCAGAGAAACTGAAACAACTGAAGAGTTTACAACAAGTTATACAATTTACGACGACGATTCTACGGATTTTATAAGCCAGGAGTATGGAATTGATAAAAAATTTAATAGCATTATTTTCCGAAGTGTACCTTCAGTTTGCCAAACATCTTACCCTCTAGAACATAATACAGCAGATTACATACCACCTATCTTAGATTTTCCCGAAATAGAATTGGATTCTTCTCACGATGATTTGTATCCCTGTAAAGACGACTCACCTATAGTGAGTGTAGATATTTTTGACGAGGGTGGAATTCAAAATGTCTCAGTCTATTATTCTATTAATGATGGATTAAATTGGGATACAACACCCTTATTAGAGCAAGCAGCTAATCCTGGAACTTGGCAAGGGTCTATACCTTCTCAAACTCATGGTACGGAAGTACTTTGGTATGTAAAAGCATGGGATCAGGGGGGTTTATATTCCAATCGAACAGATCCGCATGGAACTCCCTATTATTACACAGTAATCAATCGTAATCCAACAATCACAGTTTTATCTCCTAATGGAAACGAATCGTATCTAAAATCAATTGATATTTCATGGTCTGCCTACGACGCCGATGACGATCCATTAACCTATACATTAGCATATAGCAGTTATGGCGTAGGATGGTGGCTTATAGATGTTGGTCTCACAGAAAATTCGTATATTTGGAATGTGAGCGAGTTCGAGTATTCCGATTCTGTTCTTGTTAAGGTAATAGTTGACGATGGATTCGGGGGTCGAAATGAAGACGAAAGCGATTTTCTTTTTTCTTTTGGAGAGTCTATTGGTAATTTAGGTATTGAGATTGTCGACCAGATTTTTACAACCGAAAATTTTAATTTAACCTTTTATATCTACGATGAAGATTACAATGGAGTTAATAGTGCTAATTTAGATATGAATTGGAACGGTATGGATACATCAACGAATGTTACAAATCTTGGATATGGATATTATAAGGCGTCCCTATTTCCTATAACTGTCGAACCAGGTGAAATACCAATATTACTAACAATTAATGTTTCTGCTATGGGATATTTTGATAAGTATTTCGAAGTTAATATTGCTGTTGATCCCGAAAGCATAGATAAAAATGAAGACTTACCTTCAACTCCACCAGCATCCAGTGATGATGACGATAGCGATAACAACGGCACAAATGGAGGTGAGGAAGTTCAATTAATGACTTTAATCCTTATTACCGTGGCACCCGCAGTTTTAATTACATCAGTTGCAGTTTTTCTTGTCCGGAAACGGTTTAAATCGAGAGGAATAACCTAATTAACTTTTTTTTATTTTTATATAAAAAAATTATGTAGATTTTGGATTTTTTATTCAACCTGAATTGGATACTTTCCCGCAACCTTAGCTGCTCTTAGGAGTGCTTGTATATTTGATGGAGGCATATCCCTTGGAATTTCACAACCAAATGCCAACCAATAACCTCCACCTTTAGCTGCAATCCTAATATGCCTAGCGCAATCTTCGTAAACTTGTTGAGCAGTTGCATTCATTAACTTATTATAATTTAAGTTGCCCATTATGGTGACTTCGTCTTTAAGGAGCTCTTTTGCCCATTTTAGATCAACTTGATAATCAAACTGTATTGCTCCCCCAGGGTTAGTTTCTTTAACGAATGGCACGCACTGAGGGACATAGCCGCAACAATGAACTAATGGGTACATGCCCATTTTTTTTATAGCGCTACATAGCTTTTTTTCCGGTTCTAAGACAAATTTTTTGAAGAAATCGGGAGACATGAAATAACCAGCAGTTTCTCCCGCACCAATGATGTCCGCACCTGCTTCATACATCGCTTTAGATATCTCAATCGCCCAATCAGCATACCAATCTAAAATTTCCCTAAATTCGTCAGGATGATCGAGTACATAAAATATAAGGAATGGATCACCACCGCCTAATAAAGCAGTCCCTTGAAAAGGAGCTTCAAGCCAACCGATTATTGGCACCTCGTCACCAACTTCCTTTTTCGCAAGCTCTATAGCTCTAATTGATTCAGTCAAACGTCCAGCATTCATAGGATCAACCATGTCAAGTTGTTTGAAATCTTCGTATAATTTTCCATGACTTAGAACGGGTTCCGCAATTCTGGGAACATCATCCTTAGGGAATTCAATCTTGGCACCTAACGCACCCGCATATATTCCTACATCAGAAGAAAAACATAACGCATCCCATCCAAACGCTTTATAAGCAGTTAATTGTCCTCTAGCCATTACCTCTGCTTTGCTTACGTATTCTGAAAATGGAATTCCCGCAAACTTAGCTGAAAAAGTCTGGGCAAACGGCATGAATGGAACTCTATCGGGTTCCTTATGGTTGAGCGATGTGATTACTCTCTCATACGATGTCATCTCTTGCTTCAAATCTTCCGAAAACTCTTTTACCTTTTGAACCAATTCCTTTACGCCTTTGACATAAGCATCAATATTTAAGTTCTGAGCCATAGCTTTTGTACCCG
>WJKD01000702.1 GCA_014729315.1 Promethearchaeota archaeon
GAGTATTCCGACCCGAAAAAAGAAATAATAATCGACGGAGCCGATCATTTTTACAGAGGTTATGAATCAGAGATATCAAAAGAAGTGAGGAATTTTATTGAATCACTTTAATACGACTTCATTAAAATTGTAATAAGACCTTTCCGAATTGTTTTGCGTTCTTTAAATGCTTTTCCGCATCAATAATTTTCTCCAGGGGAAAAATTTTATCTATTATTGGATTAAGTTTTCCTTTGAACACCAAATCCATAACTGATCTAAACTCGTTTTGATTACTCATGGTAGAACCAAGAATCTTAAGTTGTTTCCAAAAAACATATCGTAAATCAAGCTCTACATTGGACCCTGTTGTAGCACCCGGAACGACCAACTTACCGCCAGGCTTAAGCAATTGAACGCTTTTTGAAAAGGTAGCTTGACCTACGCTATCTACTACCACGTCTACCCCCTTTTTGTTGGTGAATTCTTTATAAACCAATTTTGTAAAGTCCGGATTTTCTTTATAATTAATTACAAAATCAGCTCCTAATTGCTTAACTTTCTCTTTCTTTTTCGCTGTACTGGTTGAAGTAATTACCTTGGCTCCAATGTATTTAGCAATCTGTATTGACGCGATAGCGACACCTCCTCCTGCTCCATGTATAAAAATAATTTCCTCTGGCTTTAAATCTGCTAAAGTCGTTAGCATCCTCCAAGCAGTTAAAAATGTTAAAGGGGCAGCTGCAGCTTTTTCAAGAGAGAAATTTTCCGGGACTTTCAGTAAGTTTATTTCTGGAACTTTAAAATATTCAGCGAAAGTACCCCATCGATTTTCTCCTAAAATTGTAAACTCCTCACAAAAGTTTTGTTTTCCTGAAAGGCAATATTTACATTTTCCACAACTTAATCCAGGATTAATGGTTACTCTATCACCAACATCGAATCCGGTAACATCCCTCCCGACTTCTTTTATTATCCCAGATCCATCGCTTCCAATTACGTGAGGTAAGTCCAATTTCAACCCGGGCCAGCCCTCCACAACAAAAATATCAATGTGATTCAACGCAGCAAATTTCGTTCCAACAAGTACCTCATTCGGTCCTATTTTCTGTCCCTTCAGCTCCCCGATCTGTATTTTATCAAGTTCGCCATGTTCTTCGATATATGCACCTTTCATATTTTCATCAAAGACAATCCAATTTTTAAACTTATCAATTCTAAAATATAATTAGTAATAAAAAATAGTTTTTTTGTTCGACTTCTTTATTAGAAGCGATTGTCTAAATTCTCTCCGCAATTGGGACAGTATTTCTTATTTGAGTTAAGATCGATGAATTTTTCCAATTCCTTTTTAAAATTATAATGAATGTTTTCTAACATAATATCTTCGACTGAGATCAAATTTAATTTAGCTTTTCGATATAACTTTTTTTTTTCTTCCTTTCTTTTGAGATAGTCTTTACCGTAATAGCCCCAGTATTCAATATATACCTCGCAAGAAGGTAAATACCAATCATATTTAACTGAGTTTCCGTTTATTTGTATGGTTTCTTCGTACTTATGGGGGATTCCCAAATTAAAAAGTAAATCGTCGATTATTAGTTCTCCTTTCGATTTTACCTTATGTCCATCTAAACATAGATATGAGGTGGGTCTTTCGATTTTTTGAGCTTTCTTAAAACGTAATATTAACTTTCGAACGAGGTACGTTATGACTATTACGATGATTATGAGGAAAATAATTCCGCCAACAAGAAAAATCGTAATTCTATCCATTATTTAGAGTATTCCTTCGATAGTTATAAATAAAAATTCATTTCTTCTATCGTGAGGGAGAAAAGAATTTTATAATATAATAATAATGAGAGTACAAAATTATTGATTAGTAAGGAATACTTTATATAGAGGAAAGTTTCAGCAAATCGTCTGAGGCGTTTTCTACTGCCCAATCGACTAATTGATCGATATATTTCTCAATATCCTCTGAATCGGGAAGTTTTGTGAGAACTGTTAGTAGAAAAGAAGAATCATTATCCTCGAAATGAATGTGTCTACAAATGATATACTCATCATCGAAAAAGATCTTCATAAGCTTAGGATTTGTTAGTTCCATCTCCTCTGATACCTTTAAAGCGGCATCAGTTAGCAGAGAACTCATAGCGGCTATGACTCTCTCGTCTTTTCCCTCTTCCTTTGATGAAGCTAAAACTAACCCGGTGTTCGTACTAAATAGAGCAGCCGAGAAACCACCATTTTGTATTAATTCCTTAAGAACTAATTCTAAGCGATTCGCCATTTTTAATTAACCCTTAATCTTTATTTAAATTGAACTTCTAGTGATATTTTACAAATTCGGAGAAATTAAAGTTATCTCGCTTTATTATTATAAATAAAAAAATTACTATTATTTAATATTATCCTTTGTTCAGCTTTATTCAAATATGCGTTTAAATATAATTTGATGGAGCCTTCCGAAGCGTCTCGAAAGTCCCATAACCTTCAGTAATATCATCTAATTCAAACGATCCAAATGATTGAACTAAAATGGATTTTTTACCTTCCTTATCTGCAAAAGGAATGGGAATTATGGGTCCAACAGTTGCCTTAAGAACATGAGTTACTCCGTTATTATCGATTATTTCTAATTTTGAACTTGTCGGGAAAATGCCATCGCTCCTAAACTGCTGATCCAAAATTTTTATTGACTGAAGGGGGATGTTTTCCCCGTTTTTAAATAAAAATCCGCCAGTCGACAATTTACCGTCAGTTGAAATAATCGCTGCGGGATTGATTGCTAAATTTTTGTTAAACCAAACCACGTAATACAACCAATTGCCTACGCCGGTCCAATCTCTGATTCCATAAGTGTGGTCTCTTTGACCCATTGTGTTTTCAATCGTTATTTCCTCGTCTCCCATGGATATTGAACCGTTTATTAAAGCTATTTGCTCCCAATGCTTGTCTCCTGCCTTTTTCCCTAACTCTAGGGATTCTTTTGTCATGTGTTTGCTATATTCGTAAGGATCGTTAATGGGTTCAAATTTCAAGTCCATTTGGATTTTTTTAATGTCCGAAATAAGTTTTGGATTTGTTTTTACTCTTGGCAGATCTTCAGAATTTTTAACAAATATCATTTTACCATTGAAAGTGTAGTTCCAAGCTCCGTCGGGGTTCCATTTATGATGCATACCCCCAACTTTTAACTTATTTGTAAAACTTTTTATCTTTTTTTCTTGAAAATATCCCCCTGTCGATCCATCGGGTAAAAAGAGAAAGAAAAAGGTCATTCCTTCCTTTTTATTTGGTTTAAATCCTATACGCGAAACTCCGCCTATATTTTCTTCGTTGTTGTAGAACGCGAAATAGTAAGATTCGTTGTATTCTGGATGATCGCTCTCTACATGATGAATAATTGGTTCCATTTCACATATCACATTTCGTTCTTTTAACTTGATAATGAGAAAATGACTATACAATAAATAAACTTTATTTTTTTACATTAACCTCTCCAGTAAAACCATTAACGGTAAGAATGGAACCCGTTTCAAAAAGAGTACACGCTTTAGGTATATTTGTAACCGCAGGAATACCATATTCGCGGGAAACGACGGCCCCATGCGATAAAATACCTCCAGTTTCGGTGATTAATCCGCCAATTTTTGAAAACACGGGAGTCCATCCCGGATCCGTTCGAGAAACTACTAATATTTCACCGTCAGCGACTTTTGTTATTTCTTCAATCTTAGCAATCACGCGAGCCTTACCGGTAATAATACCTTGACTCGCCGGAATTCCTTTATATAAAAAAATTTTGTCTTTACTCGATTCTGGATCGTTGAATTCGTAACTTCCTTGAATAAATTTGGGAGGAACTGTATCTTCGTATTTTAAGAAATCGGTAATTCTTTTCTGTATTGTTGGTTTATAGTTCTTAATCGTCTCGTTATTTAAAATCGCTTGAACTATGTTTTTAATTTCGCGTTTATAGAGGAAAAAAATGTCCTCCTTGTCTTTTAATATACCTTTATCCTGCAGGATACCCCCTATTTTCAAATACACGTTTCTATTTCTCGTTATCCAGCGATCCAAATTAAAGCGTTGTGCTTCTCTAAATACGATGTATCTCCGACTTAACTCAAGAATTTTTGAAACAAGCTTCCATTTGATAAATCCGAACCTCTGAGAGCGTATTTTTGCCTCAACAAATTTTACAATATTCTCACGATGTTGTCTATTTTTCTCCTTAACTCGTTTAAATTCTTGTTCCTTACCCTTCACTAACGATTTGAGAATGTCAAACACATATTCGGGAGCTTCTCTCCACCTTGGATAAAACACCTCCCTGGTAAAACCTCGATCTCCGTAATTTTCGAGGAATTTCTCCACTTCTTTGTAAAATACTTGAATTTCGGGATCGGTCTCCGAAGAGATATACGACATTAATTTTTTGGAAGGAGATTCTAATATTAAGCGTTTAATCTTCTGTGAATCTTGAACAAGTGAGGCTAAGTAATGAATCTCTTCGTTGGTCTCCGCGAGTTTGTGTTCTAATCCAGATATCAAAATAGGGTAAAGTCTTACCATATTTTTCTTCCCTAAAAGCCTCTTTAATAAATATTGGAGCATCAAATTCACGCCAATGTTATGCACGGGAATCCCGTACCGGACCAATCGGAAGTGGTTCACCATTATATCGTCTATACTTTCTGCCAACCCTAAGAGTTGCCCAAGATTCTCTGTGTTCTTTAATCGATCTAATTCAGAATCAAAATTTTGACAGTAGGGTATAAATTTATTTTGCGTCCATTCTTCGTACTTGGAAGCAGTCTTATTAATTGCCCCATCTGGGTCGTGGAACTTAATTCTTAATTCGGCGATAATTCGCTTAGGCAATTTGAAGGACAAATCCTTAACCGTTAATTTACCATATTTCCCTCCTCCCTGCGGAAAATAGTTCATAACATCTTCGTTTCTTAAAAATGGTGGAATCTCGTATTGAACTTTTCTTTTTAAGACATCTAGGTTAAAGTAAACGTGTCCTTTATGGAGTCTTAATAGTTTAGAATCCATTCTTTTGTAACCCATTATACTATTTAACTCCATGTTTACCACATAAGTTAATTGATCTCCTAAAAGATTAAAATATAAAGGAGTGCAGTTATCATTCCAATAATCGTCGCTATAACCTCTACTATAGCACACATTTTCCATGGGAGCGATTTTATCGATGGATGTAATGGGTCTCGTTTGCAGGATTTGAAAATTCCCCCGTTGATCCAATGCCCATTCTATATCCTGCGGAGCCCCGAAATAATTTTCTATCTTTAATCCTATTCTCGCTAATTTTAGAACTTGTTCTTCCTTGAGAGAGAAATGACTCTTTTCACTTTGCTCTTTAGATAAAATCTTTAAGCTTTTGGATTGAGAAATCTCCGCTCTGGCAATTTTAAAAAGATCGGGATTTATGTTTCCAGATACTACAGAATCACCAAGCCCAAGGGTGGATTCGACTATAATTTCGGATTTGTCTTTTGAAACGGGATTCTTCGTGAATAAAACGCCTCCAGCGTGAGCAGGAACCATTTCTTGAATAATTACTGCTATCATCACCTTTTTTAAAGGAATCTTATTCGTCAATCTGTAATGAATGGCCCGAGTCGTCCAAAGAGAAGCGTAACACTTTTTAATCGCCTTAATCACATTCTTGTAGGTATCTATGTTTAAATAACTGTCGTATTGTCCTGCAAAGGATGCGTTAGTTAAATCTTCGGCCGTTCCAGACGATCTTACAGCAACTGTTTTTCCTTTTAAACCGTTAAATTGCTTTTCTATTAATTCCTTCAACTCATTTGATAATGATTTACTTAAAATTACTTCCTTTATTGATTTTGCGACACTTTGTATCAAATTAAGGTCGTTAACATCGATTTCCTGTAGTCTCCTCTTAATCTCCTTATCAAGGTCATTCAGTTTTAAGAAATCCTCGTATGCGTGCGTAGTGATTACAAATCCGTTAGGAACAGAAAAATCTTGACGAATTATTTCGGCTAGTTTGGCAGCTTTATTTCCTACGATTTCAACATCTTCCTTGTTGATCTCGTTTAAACTAAGCAAGAAAGGTTTAACTTTAATAACAGCTTCCATTCTCAATCTCTTTTTTATAATTTTTTGTAAAAGAATTATTAATTATAATTATATGATGGTGAGCTATAAATAATTAGCATTTATTATTATATCGCATTTTTCCTTAATGAAAATTGATTAGCAATTAATTTACGCTTGTAAAGATTACCTCAAGTTTGTAAATAGTTACATTTATAACTGTAGATTGATGAGATAGGTCGACAATAAATCGTTCTCATTTACGCTTAGAGTAATAACGCTAGGTCTTGCTATAGGATCTTGAAAATATGGTTTCTTGGGAGGTGCCACAGGGCGAGTGGGAGAGCCTGGATTTACGATTAAGGTGTTATAAGGAGTGCCTTTGATCAGTGGAGCGTGAGTATGACCGTGAATTAAAATGTGAATGTTTTGAGTCTTAAAAAAACCCTTCAAATCTTGGGGAGGTTCGTGAATAACTCCTATTCTATAAGAACCCGCTGAAAGAATAATAAATTTATCTAAATTTACAATTTTATCCATATTGCCTTTCACGCAAGTTGTAGGCGCAATATCGTTTAATCTATCAACTAAGAACGCCTCACACACGTCTCCGGCGTGAATAATTTGATCGACATCCTTAAACGCCTTTTTAATCTCTTTTAACAACCTTTTAACTTCCTCTGCATTGTCGTCAGAATAAATGTGCGTATCTGAAATAATTCCCAACTTAACCATCGATAATTCCTCTAAATTCCAAAAATAAATAAACCAATTAAAACGATCAAAATTCCCATTACCACGTCGAAAATAAGTCTAACATATAAATCTCTTTTTGATTCTCCATCCTTTTCGCTGGCCTTAAAATAATTTTTTAATTCTTTGAATCCTGTTTTGATTCCAGCTTTAATTCTTTTAAATTGGACGATTAATAATATACCGCTTATAATTAGCAGGGGAAAATAAAGCACTATTGATATTGCCATAAAGTCGTTTCCTTGTAGATAATTCCAAACAGCGTGGGCCGAAATAATATTGTTTACTGCGTGTGCGAAAATTACCGGAAACAACCACTCTCTTTTAGTAATAAAGATTGATAACATTATTGCTACGGTGTAGGTTTGTAAGAACCAAATAAAGGGAAACCAGATTGGATAGTTTCTGCTTACCGGAAGGAGGAAATACGCAAAATGCATTAACCCAAAATAAAGCGAAGAGATAAAAACCGCCGACATCTTGTCAAAATAATCGCTTCCTCTCGTTGTTAGATACCCACGGGTAAGCGTTTCTTCGTAAATCGAAACGCAAATTTGAATTATAATCACAGAAAAAATGAATATTGAGTATTCTGCAAGTAAATAACTATTCGTCGCCTGAGAAGAAAGCGCTTTTCCACTATATTCGAGCAATTCTGGTACTAACCAGTATAATAAAAAATCCAAGGGAACGAATACCAAAAAAAGGATAAGGATCCCATACAAAAATTGATATTTAAAGTTCTTTTCGCTAATTATATACAATTTAAGATGACTCAAGGACGGACTAAGCTTTTCTTCAACGATAAGATTCTTTTCTTGCATTTCGAATAAAAAGTTTGATAAATATAAAAAGATTGGAATTGCTAAAAATATCGCAAGCGCTCGTACTGCGTAATAGATCGGACCATAAAAAATAGAATCTTTGTTGATTAAAGAGGGTATTAAAAGTCTCGGTACAAGTAAAAATAAAAAGATTCCAAAAAATACGAGAAACACTTCTAAGATAAACCGTAATCTAGAAACAATTAAATTTTTTTGAACTTCTCTATTGGATTCCAATTTTAAATCTCCTTTTTGTGTTATTCTTTTAAAAAATATTTAATCAAAAAGTTTTAAATTTTTTCATTAAACCTTCGAATAATACTTCTGTAAATCAATCGAAGTGGGGATACCATTTCTTGCACCAATCTGCTGGATACAGTTGCTCGCTACGAAATTGCCAATTTGGACATTTTTCACTAAATTTTCAAGTTCGTAGCTTAAATTTTGTGCAAGTCCAAATATAAATCCTGCAGAAAATGCATCACCAGCACCAGTGGTATCGACAACAAGATCGCTGGGTTTATGGGGTGGAATTATCTTGAATTTATCCGCAGTTAATATAAAAGCTCCTCTCTCGCCCATGGTGATAATTATTACTTTAATTCCCAAATCAAAAAGTTTCCCTTTATTATCATTTATATTTGCCTCGTGAAGATTAGAAGCGTTTAAACTCGTTAAGGAAGCAAATTCTCTTTTTGATAATATCAAGATATCCAATTTTCGTAACAAGGTTTTTATATTCTCGAATCCTTGTTCAATAATTAACATACCTGGATTTAGAATGACAGGAATTCGATTTTGGTTAGCAAAGGTAGCAGCAGCGATAAAGGGTTCTAAATTTTTTAAACTACTTAAGAAAATTATTTTTGCAGAGTTGATTTCTCCGGCTAATATATCATCTTTTGATAAATAATTAGCAGCTCCACTATGTGCGTATATTCTTCTATCTCCTTTTTTATTTAACGCTACATACGCGGATCCCGTGCCGTATTCCTTAGAATATTTTATTAAAGAAGTATCTAAATCTACGGTGGTGAAATCGTTTTTAATTTTATTTCCGAACTCATCTTTGTAGCCTATTTTCCCGAGAAACCCCGTTTTAATTCCCAACTTAGCACAAGCGTAAGCTGTGTTGGCTGCAGCACCTCCAGATAAAATTTTCAAATCGGAAACAAAAACCTCATCATCTTCTAAAGGATGTCTCTCTACCCGAGCTACCATATCAATTAAAGCCGCTCCAATACATATAACATCGTATTTTTTTGTCAAATCTCTTTGTCTCCTACTGATAAATGAAATTTCCAAATTCCGATTTAATTTCTATTATATTTTTATTCTTAGAATCTGACTTCTCACAGTGACCTATAATCTTCGCTTCAACATTAAATTCTTTGGCAATATTGATTAAATCTTTAGCTATTGACTCTTGGCAGAATAGTTCCATCCTGTGTCCCATGTTAAAGACATTATACATTTCCTTCCATTCAGTTTCCGAGGAATTTTGGATTATTTCGAAGATTAAAGGAAGGGGAAAAAGATTGTTCTTAACATATTTTATACCTTTGCCATAATGGAGATCTTTAGTCTGCCCCCCTCCTGTGTTGTGAATTATTCCAGTTATATCTTTTCTATATTTCTTCAATACTCTTATTAGTATTGGTGCGAAAGTGCGAGTAGGGGATAATAATAACTTTCCGATATTACTGTTTAATTTTCGAATATTATCGGTTAATTTATACTTTCCCCAGAATATCAATTTTTCATCAAGCTTCTGATTATAACACTCCGGATATTTTTTAAAATATTCATGCGAGAGAGTGCCGTGCCTAGCTAATGTAAGACCGTTGCTACCTATTCCGCTATTGTATTCTTCCTCGTAAGTTGCTTTTCCATAACTCGCAATTCCCACAATAACATCATCACTATGGATATTATTCGCATTGATTACCTCATCTCGCTTCATACTGGTGAACAAGGACGCGTCTAAAATTAATGTCTTAACCAAATCTCCCACATCTGCCGTCTCTCCTCCACACATTACAATGTTAAGACCTAAACTCTTCAAAAAATTACTATAGTCATAATATTCGTTAATTATTGTGGCAACGATATCTCCCGAAATATGAGTACTATTTCTTCCAAGATTGTTTGATAAAAACATACTACCTGTTGCTCCTACGCATAATAAATCGTCCAAATTCATTATCACGGCATCTCGAACGATTCCTTTAAAGATAGATAGGTCTTCTGTCTCCTTATAGTACATGTATGCTAAACTTGATTTAGTTCCTGCACCATCAGCATGAAAAATTGAACAATAATCAGGACGACCGTTGACATCTTCTACTATTTTGCAGAAGGCACCGGGAAAGAGACCTTGATCCTTATCTTTTATTGCATCGTGAACGTCTTCCTTTTCCGCTGATACTCCCAATTTTGAGTATAATTTGTTTTTTTTTGTCATTGATTTTAAAATCGATACTTTTTTTTGAGAACTTTTATCAAATTTTCTACTTGCTCTATTGCTTTTCCGATATATTTATGAGGATCTAAAATTTCATCTAATTCTTCTTTTGTAAATTTGTTCTTAATTTCTTTGTTTTCAATTAAAATGTCTTTCATAAACTGGTCCTTTTTTCGAGCTTTAATTGCCGCTTGGCGCAGTATCTCGTGTCCCTCCTGTCTTCCAATACCACGATTAACTAATTCTACCATTATCTTCTCAGCTAAACACGCACCTTTTGTGAGATTGAGATTTTCTTCAATCTTTTTCTCATCAAATTCAACGCCTTGAAGATTTTTCGTTAGTTCACTTATCATGAAATCCAAAAAGATAAAGTTTTCGGCAAACAGAACTCTTTCTGAAGCAGAATTTGTTAAATCCCTCTCATCTTCTAATACCATGTTATCGAGAGCGATGATGGCGTTTGATTTTAGAACTCGAGCTAAACTACAAATTCTTTCCGATTTATGGGGGTTTCTCTTATGTGGCATAGTCGAGCTACCCACTTGCTTCTTTTTGAACGGTTCAAACATTTCACCTATCTCGTTCCGCTGTAATGTTCTCTGCGTACGAGCGATTTTTGCTAAAGTCTGACCAATCATAGAGGTTAAAAGGATTATTTCTGCGTGTCGATCTCTTTGTACGATCTGATTGGCGATTAAGACAGGATTGAGATCTAACTTTTTCATTACTTTTTCTTGTATTTTAATTCCTTGATCTCCAAAACTTGCCATCGTCCCCACCGCTCCAGACATCTTTCCGTATGAGATTCGCTTTATAGCGTTCAATATTCTCTCTAAATGACGATCTATCTCGTAGGCCCACACTCCAAAGCGCATACCGTAGGTAGTAGGAATCGCGTGTTGACCGTGGGTTCTGCCAATACAAACCAAATCTTTTTTTTCTTCCATTAATCGAAGTATTATCTTTAATAGTTTCTTTAAGGAAGCCTCTATAAAAATTAAAGCGTCTCTTAATTGAAGAGCGATAGCTGTATCTTCGATATCGTAACTCGTGGCACCCAAGTGAATATATTTACCCGCATCACCTTTACATTGCTCGGCAAGTCCTTTTACCATAGCCATTAAATCGTGATGAATTTCTCGATCTATCTCTTTTACACGCTCTATTTTGACCTTCTTCCTTGCTTTATCTATTTCTTCAGCGGCTTCCTTCGGAATATTTTCTAAATCTGCGTGAACCTTAGCTAAAGTAGCTTCTACCCGCATCCAATTCCGTAGTTTTTTTTCTTCCGTAAATAAATCGGCTATCTCTGTTCTATAA
>WJKD01000703.1 GCA_014729315.1 Promethearchaeota archaeon
CAAAGGCAGGACGCTGTTTAACAGAAACAGACTGTTGTGACGAATTATGACTCATGATATTATTATTATGTGATTAAATAATTTCACCTATTAGTAATATCTTTATTTATTTAAACTTGTAACTTGTTACTTCGTGCAACGCTTAGCTCACCCGCTGCAACAGCATCGGACTAAGCTATGAAAAATTATCGTTTGTTCAAATCCCGCAAAAACTGGCCAAACCGCTCTGCTGTTGCAGTCGGGTGCAGCTTTGGGTTAGCCATTAACTATTTGATAAGCAACATTTTCTTTGACATTGAAAAGTTTTTGGCTTCAATTCTATAGATATAAATTCCTGAACTAACATCGTTATTAAATCTAGCTTTTCCATTCCACGTTACAGAATTCTTTCCAGATTCTGCGATCCCATTATAGAGTTTTTCAATTAATTTACCACTGATATTGTAGATTGAAATAGAAGTATTGCATTTAGTTGGAAGAGTGAATTCTATTGTAGTATGACCATTAAAGGGATTCGGGTAATTGTCTGATAAATCATACTTTAAGGGTGCGTTAGTAATTACCTTGATAGTTGACGAGTATGAAGAACTGCCGTCATTATCAATCTGCTTCAAGCGATAAAAATAAATTGAATTTGTAATATTAGGATCAGTAAATGAATATTCCTGAATTTCATTGCTAAAGTTGTTTCCAGAAATAAAAGCAATCTTCTTAAATCCATGACCATCTTTGCTTCGTTCCACCTCATATCCATAATTATTTGATTCAGAATATGATGTCCATAATAATTTTACTCCTTCTGCACAAAGCATAGCAGAGAATTGAGCAAGTTCAACTGGCACAGGAACTGAAGAAAAGGTTTGGAGAATCCAGAGTTCTTGTTGGTCGCTTCGAGGAGCGGCGATTTCTTTAAAGCCATCGTCATCAAAGTCCGTTACGTAATAGTTGTAGTCACCTTTGATGTCACCCAGAATTATTTCATTTGGGATGGCTAATTCGAAATGAATAGTTCCCGGTACGCTTTTATTTTCGAGTATGGTTGTTCGTGAAAATGGATCGCCAACAATGATGTCAATTTTCTGATCATCTGTTAGGTCTGTCAGATAAAGAGATGACGGATTTGACAAAGGTTGAAATGTAATTGGTTCAGAAAACATGACTGAATCCAGAGTGCTAATATTCCGAAGAATTGAACAACCACACGGATAGTCCTGCCAGGCGATGACAATATCCGGTAGACCATCACCATCCAAATCATCTGTTTTTATACATTCCGTACCCGGAAAATAGCCTGATAATTTTCCAAGATACTTAAAGTCGAGTGTTTCATTTGTTGTTTGATTTTGAAAAACATGGACTTTGTGCATCATTCCGTCACTGACGGCAATATCCATAAGACCATCCTGATTATAATCAGCAACAGCCGATGAAATCATGCGGATTGAACCAGATGGTATTTCGTATTCCCAGGCTTTTTCAAAGGTGATTTCTTCTGAATCACTTGTATTGCGAAGAATAAACGGATCACCGCTGATACCGACAAACAAATCCAGCTTGTTGTCAAGATCAAAAAATCCTGTATTCATTGAATAGGGAGTAGTGCCTAAGTCAAGGGATTCAACATCAAATTTAATTGACTCCAAAGTACTTTCATTTTTATAGATCGAAAGACTCCCACTATCTAAAACCATGTTTGCACCTTCGTTCGCTATAATGATGTCATTCTTACTATCATTGTTAAAGTCTGCTGTTTCAACAGCGATAGGCTGTAGTCCTGTTGAGTATCCCACATCCTCTTTAAAAATCAGATCACCGGGGCTGGAAGAATTTTTAAATATTCTAAAGGAGTTGTCGTCATAACTTGCGATCGCAATGTCTATTAATTTGTCTCCATTAAAATCCGCACCATTGATCGGGCATGGATAAGGAATATCGTTCGCTTCTGCTGGCGGCCCTTCTGGAAAATTGACTGGAAATATTTTTGCGGAATTTAGCTGAAGCGAGTCATTACTGCTCTGGTTATGAAGAACAGCAAACCCAGTAGCCCAATTATGTCCAATGATAAGATCATTAAGGCCGTCATTATCTAAATCTGCGGATGCTATGTGCAGTGGATCTTCAGCAACACCGTACTGCTGGAATGGTTTGAAATTAAAATGATCTTCTGTACTTGTATTAATAAGAATAGACATGTAGTTGTTCTCTCTGGCTTCGTCAAAAAACACAAATCGATTGACTATAACTATATCTAATAGTTCATCATTATTTAGATCAACTGCATGAATCTTATCGCCAAAACCACCAAAACCGATGGGGTAATCATTTTGCCACTCGAGTTCAAAAGAAAAATCACCAGGTATACTCTTGTTTCGAATCAAATTTATTTCACCAAAATCCAATCTGGCAATATCAATTTTTCCATCATTATCAAAATCTCCGCTTGCGCATTCACAGCTCATGCCTCCCCCAAAAGATTCAAAAGCGCCAAAAGACACAGAATCTTGCGAACTTGTGTTTGGAAATACGATAAATTTTACCGAATAATTTATTGTACTATACATAGCTAAATCAATTTTCCCATCGTTATCAAAATCATGAGCATAGGTTTGGCAATGATTAATATCGACGATTAATTCAGTTTCAATTTCAAAATTAATTTTACCTTTGACACTTATATTTTTAAAAACTATTAATTTGCCAGTTGAACTAGCTACCACAAAATCCTGTAACCCATCATCGTTAAAGTCAGCAACCGTTAAGCAGGGATAGAGCTGCTGAATATTAGGAAAAGTTACAATATTTGGAATTGTCGTAATTTCAAAGCTCAGAGTTTCGCCGTCTCCTGTATTTCTTAAAATACTCAGATTTGCGCTGTCTTTATTGGCGGTGATAATATCATTCTTTCCATCATTGTCAAAATCGGCGGAAACGAGGCAAAATGGTTCGGGATCAACAGCAAAGTCCGTTATTGAAGAAAATCGTATATCATTTGATTCTGTTTCATTTAATACAATTGATATTCTTGATCCGCCGTATCGTGCTACGGCAACATCTTCAAGACCGTCTCCATTAAAGTCAGAGGTGATAATATCTTCAAATGATCCAATAGCAAAATTTATTATAGGGAATTCGGGAAAATGAACAGAGTTGTTTTGGCTAAAAAGAGGGGTGGAGAGGATTGTTATTAGAAGGATGAAAATTTGTTTGAAAGCACTTTTTGACAAAAAGCTTTTTGTAAACATTTTTACCTCCTTTTATCAATAATCAAAAATATGTGAATATTGCTTTGATCGGATAGGTCACGGGGCTCGCACCCCGTTTCCCTCCTAAGAACTCAGCGTGACAGTTTCCCGTCACTGAGCTCAAGCATTTCAAAAGGCTGTCCTGGTTGGGCAACCCGACAGTTAGTTACTAATAATGCAACGCCAATCGCATTTGACGAGATGTAAAACCGGGCAAATACTTCGATTCCTTCTTATGCCGGCGTTCCCAGTAATATCCGGAAAATTCCTTCATATACGGATTCG
>WJKD01000704.1 GCA_014729315.1 Promethearchaeota archaeon
ACATCAAATAATGCAATATTGACTATGATAAAAATTATAAGACCGATTATAATTAAATCTAAAAGATGAGGTTTCTTGACGTTCTCGTTTACGTATATTGTCTCACTCCCTCCCCCTCTAATTTCCATCGCTTTTGCTAAACGAGTGCCTCTCTCAATTCCGTTAATCATACTTAGTGCAATTAACGCCCCAAATTTTTTTAGATGGGCAAAATAACTTAAAGATGTTCCCCCTCTAAGCTTCAGAGCGATAATTCTTCCGCTGATTTCTTCCAACATCAGAAAAATATACCGATAAGATAACAAAAAAATATCCGCAAATCCCTTAGGAAATATTGTATGCACAAGGAATGCGATCTCTTTATATTTAGTAGTCATTATAAATATAAATGAAAGCGTGACTGACGCCAAAGCCCGAATTAACAGAACTAAAAGTGACTCCAGCCCGATATTCGAGAAATACAATTCAAACCAGCTATATTTAAAATAAAAAATCATGAAGCGTCCGGGCGTATTAATTGTTAGAGGAACTGCAATAGTTAATGTGATGAAAGTTGGGAGATAATACCAATCTTTTAGATTTTTAACTGGTAAACGAGCCGAAATGTAAATAATAACAATAATTAGATAAAGCAATAATAAAGTAACAAGATTGCTAATTAATATGAGCAATAAAATTCCTAAAAACATTAAGATAAGTTTTGTCCAAGGAGAAACTTTATGTAACCAAGAAGTGTTCGATTGAGCAATCATAGTCATAAATGTCAAATCTGGAATATGCTTACTCAATAATTTTTTTGACATCTTTTTGTAAAATTTTTTTTAATTAAAAAGAATAATGTTTATAAATAAAAGAAACTTACGATATTTCGTAGAATTTTGCGAAACTTCGTAAATTCTACAAAGTAAAAATTATAAAAAAAAATGGAAACTAAAAATGGCGCATATTCATTTACCAGATGGTTCTTTTAGTATATTATGGGTCACCATATATTTTATTTTAGCAATCCTATTGATTCTTTCGATAATTGTCTGGATGAAAATAAAAGGAAAAGAGTTAACAACAGAACAAAAAGCAATGGCGGGTATCTTAGCCGCAGTGGTTTTTATTTTCACGCAAATCCCTATTCCAGCACCTTGGGGTGGTACACATCTAAATTTTACACCTCTTTTAGGTATACTAGCGGGTCCTTTTATTGCTGTTTTGGTAAATATTGTTGTTAATATTTTTTCAGCCTTAATTGGTCATGGTGCGTGGTCATTATTAGGAGCAAATACCATTATTTATTCTGCGGAGTCAATAAGCGCATGGTATATTTATAAAACACTAAGAAAAAGGAAAAACGAAGAAGAAAAGATTAGAAGATTTACCGCCGCGCTGGTTGCAACTGGGATGGCCTTAATCATTGGAACATTACTTTTAACTGTTATGGTCGGTATCGCTGGAGTTCAAGGAGTTCATGAACCGGGATTAGAATTGATGACTCATTTATGGCTTTTAAATACAATTAACTTGATTGTTGGGGCAGTAGAGGCTATTATAACCGGATACATCATCGAATATATTGGTAAGGTTAGACCAAATTATATTAGCTCTGAAGAGGTGGGTAAATAAATTATGGAAAAATCTAAAGAGATTTCATTAATTATTGGAGTCATCGCTTTATTAATCATTATCGGAGTAAGTTCGTTATTCGTAGCGTTAGCTTTAGGAGAAGAACTACATCTTGTCGACCCAATTCACGCTTACACGCACCATCTCGGAAATTGGCTTGTTTGGTTGATCTTTGGTATCGCATTAACCATAGGAATACTAATTTTTATTTACTTTAAGAAAAAAAACGCATAAACGAAAGCATAAGCAGTATTATTATTTAAAAATCAATTTTTTTTTTATCTTTTATAGATTTTAGAGAAAATCTATGATCATTTTAGAAATATCGGTGCGTAGTTCGGTCAATGGTGAATTTTTGTTTTCCACCGCCTTACTATAAAAATACCGAGAAGAACGGCAATACTAAAAAAAGCCGTAATAAAAATTATTAGCGTTATCACCAAGATTAAAGTATTATTTCCGGAATCTATGTTGTTTTCACCTGAATTACCATTAGAACCCAAACCTTCATCTCTAAAGGGGGCGTTAGGACCTATTGTTAATGCGTTAATTAAAATATAATCGTCGTTTCCCGGTTCTCCAAATTCGAAAATTGAAAAACCACTAATATTATTCAATCTACCGTAATTTATTTTTTGAACAATTTCTTGCGCCACTAAGTTCGGAGTAATCGCAGGATCCTCCCATACTTTTGAATAGTAACCCAATCCCATATAAACCCGACTTACATTTATACCCATCCAGTTATTCCAAATATTTACCTCACCTTTCCACCAAGAGGTTTCGTAGCAATACTCCATCGAAATTGTAAAATTTATCGTATTTAACGAAACCCAATTTTTAGGATCTTGTTGGACTCTAAAGGGAGTTGGTATTCCTTTATAATCGTATCCTGTCCTATTCCATCTATTAAGATGATTATTTTCAGAATTATTAAACCAATCGTTATACCACGGCGGGATATAATCATCGTTGTTTTTAATCTCGCCGGATAAAGGAAATGAAGCGGTTGAAAAAATCTTATCTGGAAATTGCGCATTTAAAGCATTTCTCGTCAAAATTAATGTCTCTTCGATCGCTTCCATTTTTGTTTGATTTACTAATGTCGAGATATTATATCTTATGTAATCGAAATGGATTCCGTCTAATTGATCATATTCGTTTAAGATGGCTAACGCCCAGTCTTTTTGAGCCTCACGTTCGGTCTCGTTTGTGAAATCAGCACATTTTCCTTCAATCCTATACATATTACACACCCAGGCGTGAACGCTTAAACCCTTAGTCTTTGCTAAGGAAAGCATCGAATTAAAATCGTCGACATCGCTCCAGCCTTTATTTTCCCCTATTGGTGGAGCTATTAAAAAAACAGTGTTTAGGTTAGCATCTTCAATCTTCTGGATTGTTTCTAATCTCTTTTGGTGAGTAGCAAAAGCGTAATCATTTAACCACACCGCCCTCATTTCGTTCATATCGTTGGACGATGATAAAGAATTATACCAATTAGATTTAGAATAATAGGATAAATAGAAACTCCTTTGTCCTAATAGAAAAAGAAATGGATTCAATAAAATTAGCGTAAACATGAAATAAATTCTTGATTTCATATTTCTCATCCTCTATTTGTAGCATTTAAATATGATGCCTTCCCGTGAGTTATTTTAATTAGTTTCATTTCATTTTTAAATTTTTATGAAATTCTTAAAATATCAAATAGGTTTAGAGAGATTTTTGAAAAAAAAAAGAAGAATTGCATGCAATTTGAAAATCAAGTACTAACGAATATTTAAAAATACAAGTTTTTATGTTATTTTTGATCGTTTTTATCAAAAAATATCTAATAACATATTTCAATTTTCAATCCATGCGAAAGATTAATGATCTCTGGATTTTAACCGAAAATGGAGAGAGTGTGTTTTATAGTAATAAGAAAGAACCAATGGAGAGCCATTTTTTAGCAATGTTAATGAGTGCAGTGAATTCTATTGCAAATAAATTAAGTAAAACTGACTTAACTAGCATTGAATTTGACGATAATAAATATAATCTACTAAAAAGAAATGGACTACTTTTTGTAGGAAGGGCTGAAATAAATACTCGGAAGAAGAGCATTTCTAAAGAACTTCAATTCATTTCTGATTGTTTCTTTGAAAAATATGGTGAAGATTTCATTAATAAATGGAATAGTAATGCTGAATATTGCGTCGATTTTGAGAAGCATTTAGAAAATGTTTTACCAGGAGAAATCGAAAGGCTCTCGAAAGGTTTTGGGTGGGATATTTAATATAGACTCAAAGATATACGAAATTCCAAGATAAGAAACATAATTTAAAGAAATGGTTCTTCTATTTAATCTCTTTTTTGATTCTCTATAATTTGTGCTAATTCTAAACTCCATCTTCCGATATGGTTTTTTAGGGAAGCTTTAGAACCTAGAAGTTTATAAATTATCCTTAAGACCAAGCCTACCAGTATAGTAACGATAAGGATCGTAGCCCAGATGCGTATAAGACTAAGTTCCCTCGAAAATAGAAAAAAGAGGAGATAGTGCGATAGAAAGACCGTTAAAGAATAATAAGAAAAGTAAAATAAGAACTTGTAGCTTTTTTCTATGTGCGAAAACAAAAATTCCTCTCCAAGAAATAACATTGCTAGGAAGCATAATTGAATCCCGAGCGAATAAAACAACCAAGGAAAGGTCCGATGCTGAAAAAATTCGGGGAAATCGTACACGATCCCAAACATAATTAGAATACCCCCGAAAAACAGAAGAGGGGCGATTAATCTTTTTTTTATCCATTGTTTCCTCATATTTAAATCTTCGATCGAATATATCTCGTGAATGGTTTCTCCAACGACCGTCCCAAATACGAGAAATGGAAAAAAGGCTAAAATCGGATTTAAATCTGGCGTGTGATATAAAATAAAGTATAAGATTCCGTAATAACTATACACATCTTCGTAGGGTTCTAAGAATGAGACCAGAATTCTGTGTAGAATCCAAATCCCAAAACCAATCAAAATTCTGATTTCCTTGCGGAGTTTTAACAAAGGCCAGCAAAGAAATAGGGAAATTGCGATAGTAAGGAGGACAAACCAAGTCCAAATCCTTAATGGGTCTTGAAGACCAATCGCAGTCATCGAATTATAGATTAAAGCGATTATTAATATAAAAAAGGCTCTGAACACATACTCGTTTCGGATAATCTTACTTTTTGGGGGTTCCTTGTTTTCATATTTTTTAAGTCTGTTTTGATACGATATTGCTGTGCTCACTCCAGCTATAAAAATAAATCCCGCAGCGCCAATTACGTCAAAGATTGCGAAAGTTAAAAGATAATAGGCCCGATCCTCATCTCTAATCCACCAAGCTTGCAGATGCGCTAAAAACATCCACAGCATGGACGACCCCCGAAAGATATCAATACTTTTAATTCGTTTTTTCATACCCTTTTATCACGAATGGTGGTTGATACTATAAATCCTAATATTATTAAATATTTATATTCCAAAAAATAACATTTCTTATAGTTTATTATGAAACGACCCCTCAACATTGGTCTGATAGGTTATGGGATTAATGCCTTAGGACATAAAATGGAACTTGAACAGCATCCTAAATTGCAGGGACGCACGAAAGTGAAGTTAATTTTTGACCCCGACCCAAAAGCGAGAAAATCCCAAGAGTCGAACGAGGAAATCAGATTTGTAGAATCCTTTGAAGATGTTTTAGATACCGACGATTTGAATGCGGTTATCATCTCAAGTCCGCCACAATACCACGCGGAACAGGCAATAACAGCGTTAGAATCGGGATTACACGTGTATTCGGAAATTCCAATGAGTATAAAGGAGGAAAAAATCGAAAAAATAATTAACGCCGAGGAGGCATCTGGTAAAAAATATCAACTGGGAGAAAATTATTGCTTTTATCCAGAAGTTCTATACGCCGCTAGTCTCGTTTCTTCTGGAAGAATTGGGCCCACTTTATACGCAGAATCCGAGTATTTACACGATGTTTTGTATCGGTGGAGAGAAGGAGGTCGAGGGGACTTAAATACTCCAAGAGTCGATTCCTGGTACCAGCAGTTTGACCCCCTAATGTACGCTCACACAATCGGACCTGCACAAATAGCTCTCGGGGGTCTCGAAACCCCTCAGCCATTCGTGGAAGTAACGAGTTACGCAAATGATATTGGAGGACATGAAGGAAAGCCTATTTGTAGTCCCGCTAAAGCGTTTCATATCGGATTGTTCCGAACGAAAACCAATGCGATTGCAAAGTGTGCAAACGCGTACATCATCGCCCGAGAACCAAGCAGGATCTCGATTCAAGTAGTAGGACGATACGGAACTTACGAATGTCATGAAATTGGAAATCCCGGTTATCTTTTTTTAGCGAAGGATCATGTAGTTACCAGAAGTAAGCACAGAAAAGGGAAAAGGAGAATCGTCGATCAAGGAATTTTATCCGAAATTGTTGAGCCAATCCAGGGACTATACTATGGCGCACAAATTAGGATCATGGATGATTGGCTAAGTGCGATTGAGAAAGACAAAACACCTCTCATCGATGCAAAGACGGGAGCAAACTTTTGTCACGCAGGGATAGCAGCGTCCAAGTCCGCCCGTTCGGGAGGAAAACCAACAAAAATCAAAATTTATGATAATTAGTTCATCTTCTCTGCTTATATTGTTTTTAGGTCTAATGGAACACTTTAGACTTAATTGTAGTTATATTTTTAGCTTTAATTTTAGATAATATTATATAATATTTTCACTTGATTTCTAAAAGTATAAGCTTCCGTTTGCTTTATTTTAAAAACATTAGTTTTTTATAGTTGTTTTAACAGGAATCCGATTGAATTTTATCCTTGATATCTGTAAATATAGAAAATGTGATTAATCCAAGGAATAGGTTTTTTTGTATTTTTCCGATGTCTCTAAGATTTTGCGGTCAACGCCCATGAGGTTATAAAACGATTCGATGTCCCAGAGCGATTCGGGGACGTATCGGATGTCGTTTTTGATTAGCGAGAGTTTTTTTAGGTTGTTTAAGTTCCCGATGGTATCGGGGAGGCGCGTCAGCTTATTAAATCCAAGCTCTGCTTCTTTGAGCGAGATGAGCTCACCAAAAGAGTCGGGCAATTCTGTCAATTCGTTATGAGAAACCTCGAGCCATTCGAGCGAAACGAGTCCGCCGAATGAATTAGGAAGTTTTTTGAGCCGATTTTTTTTAAGGGAGAGGTGTTCTAATCTCTTAAGCTTGCTTATGGATTCGGGTAGGTCCGTAATCTGGTTGTAGGAGAGCATTAAATAGTTAAGCTCGGAGATTTTTCCGATACATTCGGGAAGTTCTCTGAGTTCACATTGATAAGCCTCTAAGGTGCGCAGCTTCGGGAGGTCGCACACGCATTCGGGTATCTCACCAAAGGAATTGCTTGAGATATCCAATGTCCTAAGGTTCTTAAGTTGACGAAGCGTATGAGGGAGCGACTCGAGTCGGTTATGAGGAAGATATAACCTTTCGAGATTCAAGATATTTCCGATTGAATTGGGCAATATCGTCAATGGGTTACAAGATATAGTGGCTTCTTGAAGATAAATTAAATTTCCAATCGATTCGGGAATTTCTTTCAATTTTTCATTTGATAAAAATATATCCACTACTCTTTTTTCTTTTACAGTGAAGCATAAAAACGAAGAATGTTTATATTCTTTACCATGAAGCGAGAACTCTTGCCTGGCACTTGCCTCAATATCCCTAAGCGCGTCAGCCTCAGCCTTGGAGATGGCTGCTCCCCGAAACTTTACGATATCGTTTTCATTCATTTTCTACTCTACTCGTTTTTTTCCTTCTTTTTGAAGATTATCATTACATTTTCCTTAATAAAATTTTGGGAACCGTTGGTTTTTAGAAAGTACTTATTACTCGACTTTTCCTAGCCATTTGTCGAGCTCACCCGTTTCCTTTTTCTCATCTTCCGAATTCGTTTTTTCTTGTTTTTCTGGGAAAGTATAGGCTCCTTCCTTATTTAGTCCATATCCTTTAAATGCCGGATCATGTTTACAGAGAGCGTTCCACCCTTCATGTGAGAGGTCTTCCCCGTAAAACTGTTTAAGGTCTTCCTGCAGCTCTTCTTGACAAATTTCAGCGGCTTCTTTAAGCATATAGAAAAGGTCATCGTCCCATAGCGCCCGATAAAACGAGGTGCATGCCGCTTGGTACATATTCTTGTAATTATGCGCTTCGGTGTTTTTTAAGGCAATAAACCGCTCGAATTGATCCCTTGTTACCACGAGGACATGTTGTCGTTCGCTATTGTCGTTGGGGAGTTCTAATTCCTCTAACTTTCTTTCCACCTTCGATTGGGCGTAAGAACCTTTGGTCTTGCTGGTGAGCACGACGAGTAAAAGCTTATTCTTTCCGATATAGCCCTTTTTCAATTTTTCAAAAATGTATTCGTCGTTTAATGTGGCGGTAACGTCTACATTTATTTGCTTAATATGTTTGATTAATTCGTCAGCGCGCTGCTGGGCATCAGAAAATTTTAGCTCAATAAGCAACTGCTTTATAGCGGAGGGGAACCTCTTTTCGAAGAGTTCCTCGACCATAATGGTAAGGTCGGGACGCTTTTTGTTTATTTCGGACTTGATCTCGAAATATGTTCTAGTGTCATAGACATCGCGAACAAATCGTAGGATCCACATGATCTCGATCCAGTGGAGATAAGTACCTGCGTCTCGTTGGCGCTTACTCGAGGGTAGCCTTAGTCCCGCCGCTTTAACGATGGCATCGTATCCTCCTATTGATATAGCATTGCTATGAAAAGAACTGTAACCAAATTCTATAAGCCAGGTTGATAAAGGTGCCATATTTCCACCTAAGGTTATGCCCGTTTTTTGTTTAATTTTTTTCAGAAAAGTAGCGTCTTGAAGGATTGTGTTTTTTAGGTAATTCGCGTAATCCATTTTTGTTCTAAAAGTGCTCCAAACAAACCTTGGATGTTTAATTAAACTCCTAAATCGGTAATAAGCAAGGTAGTCCCGTCCCAAATTACGCTCTAATATTTTTAAGTATTTTGAAATTGAGTTTTTTTCTACTCCCAATAACTGGGCGAGATCCTTTCTTGCTAAAAATACGATTTCATTCTTAAGGAACTTTCCTTCTTTTTCCTTGAAGAAATCAATTAAATTAATCATATTTTCCAATCTATCGCCAGCAGCTTTATGGAAACTTGGTCTGCGATTTAATTTCTCTAAAATTTCCTCAACTGTAATTTTGCTTGAAGGGCGGATATCAAATTGGGCTCTCGCGATCTTTAAAAACGACCTCATATCTCGACTTGAAATAAATTCTTTAATTAATAATTTGTTCAGACTACTGTGAATCGATTTTATCTCTTCAATGGGTTTTGGGTTGGGGAAGAGAGTGTACTTTTCAATCATCAATTCAAGAAGTATTTGGCTTATTTCCTCGAGACTTGCAATTGCATCGTATTTTGCTTTATAAGTGCTAAACATCTGGAAATTATTCGATTTTAAAAGATCCTCGGGATTATTCGGAAGTAATTTCGCAAATTCTACGCGTAAGGCAAGTTTTTCGCATACATAATCGTCCGATAATTGGTAAGTTTTTGATATGAAT
>WJKD01000705.1 GCA_014729315.1 Promethearchaeota archaeon
TGATTAGAAAATTTTTTTTAATGGTTTCCATTTGATGATTTATGAGTCAACTAAAGATTGGTGCAATAGCCAGCGGATCGGGAAGTAACTTCGAAGCGATAGTAGAAGCATGTGAAGAAGGAATATTAAAGAATAAAGCCCAAGTCGTTGTACTTATATGCAATAAAGAAGGCGCTTTTTGCATAGAACGTGCAAAAAATCATAACATTCCCTATGTCTTAATTGAGTCGGATAAACATCAAGGCACAAGAGATCAGTTTGATTCAAAGATGATTGAAGTGCTCGATGCACACGAGTGTGAATTAATCGCTCTTGTGGGATATATGCGTTTGGTAAGTAAAATGTTTATAAATCACTTTAAAGGAAAGGTGATGAATATACATCCCGCTTTGTTGCCTGCTTTTAAAGGTATGCACGCTCATAGGGATGTTTTAGAATATGGAGTAAAGGTTTCGGGATGTACAGTTCATTTCGTCGATCCCCAAGCGGATCACGGTCCTATAATATTACAAAAATGTGTTTCTGTGTATGACACAGATACTGAAGACACACTTGGAAAGAGAGTATTAGAATGGGAGCATAAAATATTTCCAAAAGCAATAGAGTTATATTGTCATAAAAGGCTCCATATTGATGGAAGAATCGTGCGTATAGATGGAGATATACATTATAATTAAATCGGAAATATTATTATAAAAAAAAGTTTAATATTATTATTATTAATAATCATAAACCTTAGCAAATTTTATTTCTAGGCTTTTAAAAGAAATTTTTTAACTTTTTTCAGACAAATTAATAATCAAGTTCTTTTAAAAGAAAAGAGATTTAATAAATTTTTAGAATAAGGGAAACTCATGAACTTGCGTTCGGACCATAGGTCAAAACATCTAGATAATATCGTTTTCTTAATATTATTAGGTTTAATCTACTCAACAAGTTTTTATAATTTTCTTCTTTTTCACGTTCTCGCAGAACTATTTAGTATAATCATTGCCGTGACAATATTCGTTATCGCGTGGAATTCCCGCAAAACTTTAGACAATAATTTCTTTCTTATCGTTGGAATATCTTTTTTATTTGTTGGTTTTTTTGATCTGATACATACTTTAGCTTATAAAGGTATGAACATATTTCCGCACATTGGTTCGAATTTAGCAACTCAGCTTTGGATTTCTGCTCGATACATACAAGTTATTTCTTTGTTTGCTGCATGTTTTTTTGTAAATAAAAAAGTTAATCTGCTCGTGGTGGTATCTGTATATCTTTTTACAACATTGTTCGTATTGTTCACAATATTTACGGGGATATTTCCCGATTGTTATGTGGAAAATGTTGGTTTGACACCTTTTAAAATAATCAGCGAATATGTGATAATATTAATATTTTTTCTTTCGTGGCTATTACTTTATCGATTTCGGACTTTTTTTGATAAGAAAATATTAAATAGGATGTACATTGCAATTGTAATAACCATTCTTTCCGAACTTACGTTCACCCTTTATTTTAGTGTTTTTGATGTATTTAATTTAATCGGTCACATTCTTAAGATCCTCGCATTCTTTTTCATCTATAAAGCGATAATTCAAACAGGCTTTAGAGATCCAATTAATATCTTATTCTTAAATTTGAAACAGAAGGAAAAAGAATTGGAACGAAAAGCTAAGGAAACTCTCGAAGCATACGAGAACATGAATTTTTATAAAGATCTCTTCACCCACGACATTAGTAATATATTCCAAACTTTAAGTTCCGCAATATACATTTCCGAAATGAAAAAGAATTTGGATATAAATGGGGAAAAAGAAAACCACATCAATATAATAAAGGAACAGATAGATAGAGGAATAAAACTGATTGACAGTATTCGGACTATATCTAATTTAGAAAAAGGAGAAGTGAATTTAAAACACCTTGAACTCAATCATTATTTGTCTAAAGCTATTGAATATATCGAGAAGAGCTACCAAAATAGAAAAGTCAAGATTACTATAATCCCTCAAAATCAAAAATTCTATATAAAAGCAAACGAATTGCTTTTAGAGGTATTTGAGAATATCTTCACTAACGCTATAAAATATAATAGAAACGACAAAATTAATATTAAGGTGGAAGTCTCTAAAACTACAAAGGGCGGCAGGAAATTCGTTAAATTAGAATTCAAGGATTATGGAATCGGAATTGATGATAGTAAAAAAAAATATATTTTCCTAAGGGGTTTTAAAGACAAAAAGGGACAGAAGGGAATGGGAATGGGTTTATATTTAGTAAAGACAATTATTTCGTCCTACGATGGAAAGATCTGGGTTCAAGATAGGATACAAGGAGATTATTCGAAAGGAAGTAATTTTGTTATATTATTAGAGGAATCTAATTTAACCCAATAATTAGATTATAGAGAAAAGAAAATTTCCCATAGATTTTATTTAATATAGAAGGAAAAATTGGAATATTGGAATAATTAGTCTTTTCATTAATATTCTAACCTAAAGTAAAATGTTATTAGCTTCAGAACTTTAATAAGTTTGGGAAATAACAGTTTCGATGGAATATCTGACCCAACTGACTCTAACAGAATGCTATCTGTTAGAGAATGAAGAAGATCTTGAGTAGCCAGAAATTGTTATTTCCCTCCTTTCTCTCACTGAAAATTTTATCAATAAGAAGAGTAAATGAAATATGAATACTTAAACTTCTAACCGTTTCATATGTAAGTCCTAAAAGCTAAAAGAAGATTATAGAATATTAATAAAACGTTTAAATAGTCTTAAATTCAATGACTACTAACACGTAAAAAAGGAGAGAAGAATGCCAAAAAAAGTTGAAGACAACGATGAAAATATGAATATTTGTAAGAAGTTTTGCGGTCCTTGTCCCACATTTAAACCTAATAGTCTTAACGAAGTAGAACCTCACGCATTATTTTGCGCTCGTGGTGCTTCTAAAAAACCGAAGGAAGGGATTAAAGATAATGGATGCAATTGCTTCGATTGTGGAGTTTTTAAAAGCCACGATTTAAAAGGAGGATATTTCTGTATTTACGGAGTTGAAGGAAAGAAATAAGTCCTGATCCTTATAACTTGGTTCCTTATTAGAATATCAGAGATTTTAAAGATAATAAGAGCTTTTTGATGCTTCACACCATTTTAGTTTTTTTTCCTATCAACTATCTAAAGAATTTCATTTAAATAGAACTAATTTCATTATTATACCGATAATTCTAATAAAATCATAAGGATTAAGGTTGTCTGTTAAAATCTTCGTTGTTGAAAGCAACGATCGTATTCGAGAATTAATAAAGGAACATATTTCCGTTCAAAAATCGATGGAACTACTTTCTGAAGCAGGAGATGGAGAAGAAGCTCTTAAAATTTTTGAAAAAGATCGCTTTGACGTAATTTTACTGGATCTTAATATATCAGAACAAAAGAGCCTTGAAGTCTTAAATAACATAATAGAAATCGATCCCACTCCGATAATTGTTGTTTCAGCGGTAAATCCTGAGGAAATGGATTCCTCGATGCAAGCACTACTTCTAGGAGCTTTCGATTATATCGTGAAGCCGGAGAAGTTAACTCAACCGGCGATTAAAGATTTTACAAAAACTTTAACAAAAAAGATTAATTTAGCATCTCAATCTCAATTAAGAAGAATCATTAAGCAAGAAGATAAAAGTAAAAATACTACTTCTCTACGGCAATCGGTTATAGACGAGATTTTTGAGTTTGGTAGACAAATCAATAAAGGCAATATGAACCATGGCAATATAAAAGAATCAGCTCAAAGTTTTTATCGTCAAAAGGAGATAGATAAGCTTTTTGATTACGCAACCGGAAAATCTATTAATGATAATTCAAAAGCAAAAATAGATAAAATTAAGAAAGAGACGATTCAATCACCACCTAGTCTTCGTCAACGGAATGTAAACGAAATATTTAAAAAAGCTAAAAATAAAGCGATAACAGCCGAAAAAAATCAATCTATTATAAGTAGTGCGGATATTAAGAAAAGCCCGCCAATTTTAACAAATGAACGCTTATCAGAACTAATTATAAAAAAAGAAAAAAGTTCAGATTTAAAAGTCGAGAAATATTTAAAACGTGTTAATAAATCTGATCTCCAGGAGACGAATCTAAAAGTCGAAAGAATTAAATCAAGGAAAACAGAATTTAGAGAAACGGAACAACA
>WJKD01000706.1 GCA_014729315.1 Promethearchaeota archaeon
AGATTAAATTAAAGAAAATTAAGAGAGAGAAATCAAGCTCTAAATATTTAAGATATCTCATTGAAAAGGAGGAAATTGTTCAAAATTTAAATAAAGGATTATTACTTGATGTAGATTACGATGGTGGGCAAAATAAGGCTTATTGTAAGTTTTACGATTTAGAGACTAATCAAATTAAAATCTGGATTGATACAACCAATCACGAACCTTACTGTCTAAGTAAAGAATCGATTGCAAAGTTAGAGGCGAATGTTGAATTGACGAATTACGATGGTTTTAAACGGTTTCAGCATATTAAGCGCCAAGATCTCTTACGTGATAAAGAGATTGAAATGACTAAAATATACGGTAAAACACCCTTAGATATTGGAGGATCGGGAACAAATATTAGAAGAATTTTAAAGGAACATAATGTATGGGAAGCAAATATTAGATATCATCTAAATTATATATACGATAGGGGATTAATACCTGGTTTAATATATTCTATTAATGATGGAAAACTCGAGAAGACTGATTTTTCAAAAGATAAGGAAAATTCAATTAAAATGAAAGAAGACTTAGCCGAACTCTTTAAAGACGAAAGGGACGAAATGAAAGAGTTTTCTGAAAAATTTTTAGACATCTTCCTAACACCGATTCCAGAAGTAAAAAGAATAGCCTTAGATATAGAAGTTAATGTGGGAGAACACGATTACAAGATACCAGATCCGAGACTAGCGGAGCAAGAAATAATAAGTGTATCGTTTGTCGCAACTGATGGACTAAAGTTAGTCTATATGTTAGAGCGCAAGAATTTTGGTTATGAAAAGCAACACCCCAAATTTCCTAATGATGCTAACATAATTTTTTTTAAAAGTGAAAAAGCATTATTAACAGAAACCTTTCGGCTGATGTGGGATTATCCAATTGTATTAACCTTCAACGGGGATAATTTTGACTTAAATTACATGTTTCATAGAGCTAATAAACTTAAAATTGAAAAGGACTTGAATCCCATTGTCGTAAAAAGAGGTTATGGATTTCTTTCCAGAGCGGAATGTGATTTGAGATTAGGTATTCATATAGATTTATTTACTTTCTTTTTTAATCGAAGCATATCTAATAACGCATTTGGAGGAGTATATCAAAGTGCGTCTTTAAATGCTATAAGTTCAGCGTTATTAGGAAGAGAAAAGTATCAACACGAAGAAGAGATTCACGATATGGAATATAACACTCTAGCGTGGTACAATCTAAAAGACTCACTTCTGACCCTTGAACTTACAAAATTTAATAACTCCACCTCGTGGAAATTGATAGTCCTACTTTGCAGAATAACAAAGATGCCCATTCACGATATGTTAAGGCATCAAATCTCTAGTTGGATTCAGAATATATTTTATTTTGAACATAGAAGGAAGAAATATTTAATTCCTAAGAAGGAGGAAATCTACCAACTTAAGCCGGGAAGAAGTTCTAATTCAATAATAGAGGGAAAGGGATTTAAAGGAGCCTATGTAATCCCTCCCGTGCCGGGAATTCATTACGATGTAGTAGTTATGGATTTTGCGTCTCTCTATCCTACAATTATAAAACAATATAACCTCTCCTACGAAACTGTCCAATGTCCTCACGAGGATTGCAAAGATAATCTCTTAAAAGGAATTCCTTACCATGTGTGCACTCATAAAATGGGTATTTTTGCATATGTTGTTGGTTTCATCAGGGACATTCGAGTAAATTATTTTAAACCAAAATCAAATGATAAAAGCCTTCCAGAAGAAATGAGAAGTTATTTCTATACTATACAACAAGCACTTAAAATTTTTATTAATGGTTCCTACGGGGTGTTTGGAAGCCAAAATTTTCCATTGTTCTGTAAACCAGTTGCAGAGAGTACAACAAACTTTGGTAGGTATTCAATTAATCAGACTAAAAAGAAAGCAGAGAGCCTTGGAGTGAGGGTTTTGTATGGAGACACTGATTCTGTCTTTTTACTAAATCCAACTGAAGAACAAATGAAAAAAATATCGGGATGGAGTAAACAGGAACTAGATCTTGATCTAGAAGAAGAAAAAACCTATCAATTTTTAGCTTTATCGGATAGAAAAAAGAATTATGTCGGTGTCTATAAGGGCTCGCAATGGGTAGATATAAAAGGTTTAGTTGCTAAAAAACGAAATACTCCCGAATTTATAAAAAAAATCTTCACCGAGCTTACTGAAATCTTAAAGGAAATAACAAATGATGAGGAATTTGAGAAAGCAAAGTCCGAAATCATAGATATCATTAGGAATAATTTGAAAAAGATAGGCAAAAAGGACACCTTCTCTTTGGAGGATTACGCAATTAACATAAAAATTCAAAAAAACATTAATAAATATACTAAAGTTACGCCTCAGCATATAAGAGCTGCCTTAGATCTCAAAGCAGCTACGGGAAAAGAATATCAAAAAGGAGAAGTAATAGATTTTGTTAAAACAAGAGATTCTAATGGTGCAAAAGCTGTCGAATTGGCTAAACTAGAAGATTTAGATGTAAAAAAATACAAAGAACTGTTGAAATCTGCTCTGGAACAGGTGTTGGATGCGTTAGGAATAACATTCGAAGAAATAAAGGGCATAAAAAAAATGGATGCTTTTTTTTAACTTATTAAAGAAGTAAATACGAAGTTAAATATAGAATAGTAAAAAAGCCATCGTTAAAGCACATAATATAGGGTTTAATATATCGTCGTCAATCTTTAAATTTAAAAAATCAATTATGAAAAAAGTAAGTGCTCCTCCAAGTGCAATAGTTATGAGTTTATATATTTCCAAGTTCTTTTCAAAAATTGCTACTGAAATATAGGTGACGCAAAAAGAAACGAAAAACCCTGAAATATAACCAATAAGGGTTTTATTTTTATTTTTTGGAAATCGATGTTTTCCAAATTTGATTCCAAATAGCGATGCAGCTCCATCCCCAATCGTAGATATTAATGCCGCCGCTGTAAATATACTAAAGGGAAGAAAAAATATAGATGCCAAAGCTAATGTTAACGCAGCAGGTTTTAGAAAGTCGTAATATTCTTCTTTCTTCATAGATTTTATCAATAAATCTAAAACCATATCTGGAAGTAAGTGAGATAAATTAAAATTTTTGAAAATATAGGAGAACCTTATGTAATCAAGAATCGCAAAAATCAAGACACCCGAATAACCGACCGTAAGAATGAGAAACTGTCCAAAGTCTCTTCCACTTAATCCCCATACCAAATCTTGCTCCCATATCCCCTCCCAGACATATACTGCAAAAAGCCATAAACCGATAATCAAAGCAGCAGGTACTAAATGTAAAAACTTTCTGTAAATATCTGTTTTTAAATCATAATCCTTTTGAGTTAGATCAATATTGCTGTTTTCAAGATCATCCTCCTCTCTGATTTCTTTTATCTTTGAAAAATAAAATTCTATTCTTTTGTCTTTTTTTTTTGGTTCTTTTTTAAGAAGCCGATTTTGATATGATAAAATACAATATAGCAAAAAAGGGGTAAAAATCATTATGAAAAACAAAGAAAGAAGCTGAAAGAAAAAGAGAGACTGATCGTTGTTAAAATAAACGAAAGTGTAAAAGAGACCAGCACTCATCCATAATCCAACTATAAAACATGAATTAATGAAATTATGTTTTTCAGCAAACATTCTATTAAGCTTTAGGGCAAAATAAAAGTGAACTATCCCGTTTATAATGAATAAAACGGTAATTGGTAATGCAAGTAGAATCCATACCATTTTACCTAAAAAATAATGAAAAAAATAAAATATTTTTGAAATTACAAACCTAAAAATAAAATTTTTTCAACAAAATCTTGGACCTTTTCCCTATTGTCTCCCAAAAGGTCATCTACTTTTACCTTAATATTTAATAAATTTTTTAGAACATTAACTACCGTGTTTTCGACTGCATTGTTGAATGACGAATCCTTTTTTTGAGCAAAATGATCTACTCTATGAAGAATGGCTTCTTGGTATTCCTTAGCAGCAGTTGGACGTAATTCAGTTAATTTCCTAATTTTCATACCTGTTTCAGGATCGACAAATGTTTCTCCCATTTTTAATACACCTCAAGTGTTCAGTCCTTTTCGGACGTACCCCCGTTATGCGCATATTCTTGATCTATTTCTTCTACCCGCGTGCCTCTTGTAGTGTCAAATTCATTTTCTACTTTTGCCGTGAGCTTTTTCGCAACTTGTTGTTCTATATGAGGTCTATGAATCGTGTTCATTGTACAAAAAGGTGCTTCAAACACAGACCCATCGGGCATAGCAGTTCCAAAATGAACAATACATCGTTTTGTTCTTTCAATATCCATGTTATAACCGTCTTGAAAGTGCATACTAGAAATAAGCAAGGTACCATGTGTAAAGGAGCTTATACTTTCCCAATCTCCATTCAATAAGACTCTAGTAAACATTTCCATTAATTTACCAGGCTTTTTGGTGTATTGTAGCATACCTAATAGGAATCTTGCCCGAAGTTGTTGTTTATCTAACCAATTAACTCCTTTATCCAATGTTTTTCCGAAATCTCCAAGAATATTTGAAAAGAACTTAACCTCTTCTTTTTCTTTGTTCTTTATCTTATTCCAGAATCGATTTGAAAAGTCAACAATCTTTAATGGATCGAAATAATCCATTATCGGCACCATCTCGTTGGTATCTGGATCGATGACTAAATATGTTGAAAACCCACAGTCAGGATGACATGTGAATTCAACAGGTTCAACATCCGCTAAATAGGCTATAATTCTTCCAAATTCTACTATCGTTGAAAGTGGATACCAAGCATTATCAATACCGATTTTTCCTCCGGTTTGTTTATCAATTTCTTTAATAACATCAGCGTTCGTTATTCGTAAATCTTGCGCTTCCTCGGCAGTAATGCGACCGCATAGGGATACGGGTTGAAAAACTATTCCTCTTACGACATCAATATTATCGATTGCGTATTGAATAACATTTCCTATTTCTATATCAGTTACGCCCTTTGCAATGGTTGCAACTAACACGATAGAAGTTAAATCGGCTTTTCGACAATTTTCAATGACTCTTTCCTTATAACTCATTAAGTTTTTAATTCCACGCGTTTTTTCATAGGTGATATCGTTTATTCCATCGAATTGTAAGTATAAGGTATCTAAACCTTTTTCATAACATTCCTTGGTAAATTCCAATCCTCCATTTTTCTTCTGAAATCCGTATCCATTAGTAGCGCAAATCACTTCTTTAAAACCGCGCTCCTTAGCCATTCTGCAGATTTCTGGAAAATCTTTCCTAACGGTCGGCTCGCCGCCGGTGAACATGATTGAAGGAGCGGGAATGGGTTTATTTCTAAAATGAACTAATATCCTGTCTATGTCTTCAAGAGATGGTTCGATGAGATATCCTGCCTTTTGTACGTTTGCATAGCAGAAATGACAATTAAAATTACATCTATTGGTTGTGTCAATTAAAGCTAACGAGCAAGTAGAAAGATGTTCATCGCATATACCGCAATTAAAAGGACATCCTCTTGGATCCTTACCAGTAGTGTCGGGTGGATTTGCTTCTCCATTTTTAAGGAAATTCCATTCGTCTGTCCCATAATGCGTCCATTTATAATATTTTGCTGAACTACTAATTTTATCTTTGAACTTACCATGGTCCGGACATTCTTTTCTCATCCAGATTTCATCGTTTTCTTCGTAAACTTCAGCGTCTAGTTTTTTTAAACATTCTGGGCATACGCTTTTCGTTTTTCTGTAGTATTTTTCTTTCAAATAGTCTGTTCCATCAATGTGATACATTCTAATTTACACCTTAATTATTTAAAAGAATATTTATATAAATAAATCCAATCCTTAATTTAAAGATTTTACGACTTTTAAGATTTTTATACTTCTCAAAATTTGATTTATTTTGAATTATCCTATTAAGTAAAAATCTTTATATTCCTATCTCGAATTTTCAAAATTGTTCTTTCCTATATATTTTTCAATAAGTTCGGATCGAAGCTCGTGCAAAGCTTTTGAAATACTTACTTTATAATTTTGGGGGTTAAGTAATCGTTTTGAGGAATTCGATAAGTATTCTATATCTTTTTCCATGTTTTTTCGAG
>WJKD01000707.1 GCA_014729315.1 Promethearchaeota archaeon
AAAGCTTTGAAAAGTGTGGAAAAAAATAATTTTATTAATTCCGCAATATCAAGAATATACAGGAATTTAGAAATTCTTAACTTTTCTGAAGAAACCAACTATGATCTCGTAAGCGAGTTGTTTTATTCTTGCGAAACTCTGAAATTATTCAATAGTGCTAACGCAGATTCCATGTTGATCTCTCTTGTGAATTTTTTATTTCCGCAGCCAATTGTAGATAAGATTGCGAGGAATAAATCTCGTTTACATAAGCGTTCTAAGTTTGAACACATCCAATTGTGTAAGACTACTGAAGAAATTATTTACCCGGCGATTATTGGAAAAATTTGAAAAGAGAATAAAAAAAAATGATATTTTTAGGAGTAAATAAAATTATCTAATCAAAATTATTTAATGTGTTGTCTCCAAATGTATTAGTACCACTATCATCGAAGTTTGTATCACAGCTTAAAGCAGTGTTGCCTACAACGGTATTCTCATACGAAACATCCGTAATTTCCCTAATCCTTATTCCATATCCCGTGCTACCCCCTGCCCCATTAAGATAGTTTGTTATGCTATTACCTGAAATAACATTATAACTTGAGTCTAGTAGGTGTATTCCACTTGAAAATGGACTTAAGTCTCTATTCTTTCCATCAATCGTGTTCCCGATGATTGTGGTTCGATTAGATCCCGAAAGAAGAATACCTCTCAGAATTGAGTGGATTATGTTATTTGAAATGGTTGCATAATTTGAACTATACATTGCTATTCCCCTTGCGCTTCCCACAAAATCGAATAACCTATTCTCCCCAATTGTAAAATTTTGCGAATTTGAAAGAAGACCTATTCCATATGTTTCACACTTAGAAATTTCGTTATCGTTGATATGTCCGTGATTTATATATTCATCAATTGTAATTCCTCTCTTTAAACTATTAAAAATACAATTCGAAATCCACACATTATCCGAGCTTACATAAATTCCATTTCCTTCTAGAGATAAACCACCGAGGATTTGGACGCCATCTATGAATACAGGATTATCGTTAATCTCGAATATTTCTATGATCTTGTAATCAAAAGTTAAAGATGAAGCATTGATTAGGAGATCCTTAATTTTACATGATTTTGCATTCAAAATTCTAAATGCTTGCCCATCTCCACAGTCAATCGTATGAAATCCTATACCTTCGATAATATAACTACCTCCACCATTAATAATAATTGGTGAATTGAGGTTTATATTGTCTGTTATCATAATTTTACCATATCCATCACCAATAGCATCTAGCGAATCATTGATGTCTTGTTCTGAGGCGCAAGGATATTGGTCTTCTGTTTGATAGACTATCGTGGTCGTGCCGGGAGCTCCATCGTCTCCGTCATCCCCATCGTTACCTTTGGTTGGTGCACTAATAATAGAATAAGTACCCACCGCCAGCCCAGATGCTGATAAAATAACTGCGATCAGAACTATCGGTATTAACATGTTCCTTTCCATTAATTATCCCTCAATATTTTTTTTTAAATTACATTTCATTGAATTTATTTAAAGTCTGAAAATAACCTATCAAGTTTTGTTTTCTTTATTAATCTTCTCATTAATCTAAGACATTTTTGTATAAGATTCGGGAAAACAATAAAATCTTGAATAAATATTAATAAAAATCATCCAAAAGATCAGCTTGGCTTTATAGATTTTCTTTTAAAAAAACCTTTTATAAAATTATTTCATTAATATTTTGATGTTACTCTATATCTTCGGATTTCTTTTTTTAGGGTTTATTGGAATGTATTTTGGGGCGAAATACGTGATAATCAGTTTAGAAAATATTGCTAAAAGGTTTGGAATAAGTCAGTTGTTAGTCGGGCTTACGATACTTTCAATTGGAACCAGTTTACCAGAAATAGCGGTAAGCGTGATCGGCGGAATTGACAAATTAACCGGTATTGATCCAAACGTAGATGGGATTGTTATCGGGAATAAGATAGGCAGTTTTTTTACTCAGATTACATTAGTCTTAGGGATACTAGGATTGAGCCAGTCTCTATTTGTGAGTAAATGGAAATTACGAAGAGAAGGTATTATGTTATTTATTTCGGTTTTTATTTTTTTATTTTTTGCCTTGGACGGAATATTAACTCGAATAGAAGGTGTTATAATGATTTTAAGTTATATTGGTTATTTAATATTCATAATCTGGAGCGAAAAAAAGATAGAAAAGGCGCAAGAAAAAATAAGAGCTTTCATCGCCGAGAGAGACGGAATAGACTTAACAGAAATAAAAAAAGCCAAACCCGAAGGACCATTACCTTCAATTAGGAAAAATGCACTTATCTTTACGGGCGGGTTAGCTATACTTTTGGTCGCAGCAGAGTTTACGATACTTAGCGCTCACGGTTTATCTGAAGCGTTTAATATTTCAGAATATGTCGTAGGTATACTCATCGTTGGATTTGGAACGAGCCTTCCCGAATTGGTCGCGGATTTAACGGCAATTAGACGGAAATCAGGTGATATTGCGATAGGTGACATCTTGGGGTCAAATATTTGCGATATTCTCCTCGCAACTGGTTCTGGGGTCGTTATTGCCGAATTTAGAGTCCCGCTGATTATTTTATACTTCGACATTCCTATGCTTTTAATTGCCATTGGATTGACGTATTATTTTCTCTGGACTGATAATACTTTAAGCCGATGGGAGGCGGTTTTTTTAATTAGCTATTATGCTTTATACGTTTTTTTAAAACTCTCGTTTTTCCAAGCTTAAATGAACATTAATATAATCAAAAATAGTATATCTCAAAGGGAAAATTAATAGGTTTTTAGAATCCTTCAAATTTCTTCGCAATTAAACGCGACGTGCATAAAAAGCTCGTCAATACCCTGACCTGTTAAAGCTGAAGTTTCGAAGAACAAACATTCGTTTTCTTTCGCAATTCGTTCAGCTTTTTCTTTAATCTCAGTTCTATCCTCTAATAGATCCAATTTATTTCCTACAAGGATATAGAAAATAGAATCCTTTTTCGTAAAGAATCGAGCTTCTTCAATCCATTCAGTTGCCTGATCGAGCGTTTCTTCTCGGGTGTAATCGAATAAGATAATAACTGCCCGAGCGTCGGAAATTTTATAAAAATATTTTCTTACTTTGGCAAAACTCTTCAAACCGCCCATATCAAATAAAGTAAGAATAGTTCTATTTCTTTTAGTTATTTGGAGTACTTTTTCGTAAATTCCAAGACCGATTGTTGGTCGATAATTCTCGTTTAGTTCACCTTGGGTGTACATCTCAAGAAGTGAAGTTTTTCCGCACTTGTCGGGTCCGATAAGAAAGATTTGGTTGACTTTATTTTTTCCCGGAAGATCATCGTCTGGAGAAAGGTCTAATTTTCCCCCCTCAAGGTAAGTGGGGAGTTTTATTGATATCTCTTCATCGTTTAGAAGTTTAGTTATTTTTTCTGCGACAATATAAGAATAAGGTATAAATTGATCCAAATTCGCATAGGGATCGGCGACCATAACGAAGATAGCGGGTATTGAACCCCCCAATTCCAAATAAAAAAGTCTAAATTCGTTGGTATCAAACGTACCACTTCCGAAGGAGGTTTCAGCAAATCTTTTGATCCTACTTATCGTTTGTTCAAGTACGCTCATAATTGCTCCAATTATCTCCTCATCAAATCCCTCAATTGATTGCTGAGCAATAACTAACCCATCTAAATCTACGACTAAAGTTGCGATTAGATCCTTCACTTGGGCAAGCAATTTTGCTAAGAGGTCATTTAATGAAGTAGCTTTTAGCATATGAATCATGAACGATTATTTTTTTTCAATCAATTAATGTGTTAATTATTTTTAAATACGAGTTTTAGGAAAAAAATATAAAAGAATTCTTCAATTCGAACTTAAGTGGTGAGTATGAGAAAAAGAATAATTCAATTAGATGGCACTAATATAAATTCTCTTCAATTTCAATTCTTCGTTTAATTCAGGTATTCATAATGTCGTTAATTTTTTTTATTCTTTTTCCAATATGTTCCATAGAATAACTAATGTGTTGAATCATCTCAGTAATTTCAGCTAATAATCCGTTGATTTGTGTCTTTTCTGATTGCGAGAGCGAATTTGACAGGGATTCTTGGTTAGGATCAATTTGGGATTTTTTTGCTTCTATCTTGTATTTCCGTGATTCACCTGGATAATTCAAATCAATTCTTCCTTGATTGATTTCGTTATATATGGATAGAAATGATTCTGGTTCTCTTCCTTGTTTGACTACTTCGTATTTGTAATTATAATATTTCTTTCTACTTCTCAGCTTTCCAGCCCACGTACTAGCGATGTAGCGATGAAATAATCGAGATTTTGAACCGGCCCAGATCCATATTAAAGAAAGTTCTTTATCGATTATGAGATATACCCCATTTTCTTCAAATATGTTGTCTGGCTGATTTACTACACTTTCTCCATTAACTTTATAAATATACTTTGTGTAATCGGTAGTTAACATATTTTCTCATTTATTTCATAGTAGATTGCAAATTAAGAATTAAAAATAAAATAATCAAATTTATCGTTTAAAAAAAAATAAAACGACTTTATCCGTAAAATTTCTCTAGGGCTGCTAGCAATTCTTTCAACGTATTAATGTCAGGAATATAAAGAAAGGTCCCTGTAATTTTTATATCAGTAATAATTACACTTGTTGTTATTACCAAAGATAGCTTCTTAAGTAATCCAATCTCGTCTTGTAAGATGTTAAACAACTGATTACCCTTGTCGATACTCATATCTGGAGGTTCGGTCATTAATCGAATATCTAAAAGGTCTCCGAGGGCAGATGCGTAGTGGGAAGCTAAAATGTGCCCGAGTTCGCTGATCGCGCTAATATAGATTTCGGGGAAATCTTTTAGAGATTTAATCTTTGCGGATGAAATCTTCTTCCTATCGTTCACTAAAATAGAGGCTAATTGTACTATATCCGGCATTTTAAAAATAGAAAGAATCGTTGCTCTAGTTTTTCCCGTCACATTGCTCCAAGCTACAAAGAGAGTGGTATTGTTCTTACTAATTTTGCTTGCGTATTTGTCTAATTCTACCATCTCAACCGAGGGAATATCAATGGTAACCTTTTTGTTGATCATTTGAGCTAACGCATTTGCAGCATTACCCGCCCCGATATTACCAACCTCTTGAAGAGCATCTCTCTGGATCTCTGAAAGTGTGAGTTGCTTTAGATCAATCGCTCTGGTTATAGGAGATTTTTTTCTTTTATCGGGTAAAGATCCATTGTAAGCAATACCAAGTCTGTCAAAGATCTCGTATAATGTATCCAAATCCGGTATAAAGAAAAACACGCCGTTAAGTTCTAAGTCGGTAATTTTAATTGAAGTTTTAATCAATACAATGTATTCTGATATAGTTTCTAATTCCTGGCCGAAGAATTTGCCCAATGAACCCACCTCAGTTAAGGCAAATTCTGGAACATCAACCATCATCTTTGTACCGATGAGATCTGCTAAAGCCGAGGCATAATGGCCCGCTAAGATGTTTCCCATTTCTGTTATGGTAGACACGGCAAAATTATCCAGATCTTTTTTAGAATCTACCTTATCGGGATCAATTTTTGATTTACCGCCAGTTAGAGTCGAAATGAGCCTCATCAGAGGTTTCATCTCGAAGGCTTGGAAAATTGTTGAATTGGAATTCTCTTTAATTTGAGAAAAAATTCCACATACTTTTTCTTGAGGACCTCCAAATTGATTGGGTAAGTTGTCAAATGAAATAATTCCTACATTAGTTAGACTTACTTCAATTTTCTTTTTAATTAACCGAGATAACGCAGTAATTGCATTTCCAGTACCAATATTACCGATCTCCCGAAGTAAGTCCTCTTGTTGAGGTGTAAGGTTTATCCGTTCTCCGGTTAGTAATTCTTGAGTCTTATATTTTGGAATTGGCTTAACCTGTGTCCCTATCTTTTTGGTCAACTTTTGCTCTGGAAGTGATGTAAAATCAGGCCTCGAATAAGGCAAGCTTGTCTGGATATTATCTAAATCAATATTCATTTGAGCTATTAATGACTTCAAATCCAATAAAATATAGGTCTCGTCATCGAGTACTCCTACCGATTTAATAAGTTCGTAATCTACATTTGTTTCTACAATAGTACTTTTTTCTTGAAACATCGATAATGGTACTCTTTTCACTCCAATAACGCTATCAACAAGTATTGCTAAGTTTAAACCTTTGAATTCAAGCAATATAATGCGTGATTTATCGTTTAATTCGTGTAAATTTTCGTCGCTATAAATATATCTCCTGAGGGAAATAATTGAATAAATTTCGCCTCTTATATCAATGATTCCTACTATTTCTCTGTTTGCCAGCGGTACTGAGATAACATTTTGCCCCGGTACATATATTTCTTTAACATCCTTTACTTCGAAGAGATATTTCTCGTTTTTTACTTTTATAATAACGACATTAATACTGTTAGTTGTTTCAGTTTTAATCATTTTTTCTCATTCTGTTTTTTTAATTTTTTTTTAAAAATACGCCCTTCCAAATTAATTCAATTTGTGGCTCTTCTTTTTGTTTAGATTCTGAAAAATAATTTATTTGTTTGTAAATAGAAATTTGACCCCCCTCGGTATTTTCGTAAACATAATCGAGCAGATCTTGGGTACTGGTAAAATTGAAACCCGCGAGCTCCATTTTCTCCTCACCATTTACGTATATCAAGAATAAATCGTCTCCGTTGAATTGACTATCGAGCTCTACCCATTCAACCCAAACTTCCGGAATAATAGATTTATTAGCAATTTTTATCTTATCATCTATGGGGATATTTCTATATGTTTTAAACGCAGCAATTATGACTCTATCCGGAGATAGATTAGTATCTGCGGCAAATTTCTTGGTTTTTTTAATAATCTCCTTATAATTTTTTACCTCTAAGATGTAAGAA